>JBNLAC010000028.1:0-30825 GCA_050301935.1 Methylophilaceae bacterium
CATGTGGATGGTAAGGCGATTTTTATTGATGGTGCGTTGCCAACGGAAAAGGTGACGTATCAAATTACCCGCAGCAAAGATAAGTATGCATTTGCGAATGTTGTTGAGGTGATTAACCAATCTAACTTACGAGTAAATCCAAAGTGCCCACATTTTGGTATCTGTGGCGGTTGTAAATTACAGCATTTAGATTTTGTCGGGCAGGTAGCTGCTAAGCAGCGCCTGCTAGAAAACGATATCAAACATATTGGTAAAGCCGAGCCTGAGAATGTTTTGCCACCTTTGATTGGACCTACTTGGGGCTACCGTTATAAAGCCAGATTGAGCGTTAAATATGTAGATAAAAAAGACCGTGTGCTGGTGGGCTTTAATGAAAAAGGGACGCGCTATGTATCGGTAATGGATAGCTGTGAGGTACTGGTGCCAGAAGTATCTGCTTTGATTGCGCCATTGCAAACGATGATTATGCAGCTCAGCATTCGGGACAAAATTCCACAGTTAGAAGTAGCAGTAGGGGAGCCGGATAAGTGGCATAACGCGGAGAACACAGTCAAAAACATTGTGATGATTTTCCGTATTATGGATGCGCTATCTACTGCGGATGAAGCCATTTTAAGAACATTTGCTGATGAACATCAGATTACTATTTGGACGCAAACCAAAGGCCCAGATACGATTAAGCCGTTTTATCCGCTAAACGCACCGCAGTTACAGTACTCACTACTTGAGTTTGATTTGAAGTATCCATTTAAGCCCAATGAATTTACGCAGGTAAATCCGCAAATTAATCAGGTGATGATCCGCCGTGCTATGCAGTTATTACAGCCTAAGCAAGGTGAGCGTATTGCAGACTTCTTTTGTGGTATTGGTAATTTCACATTGCCGATTGCTAGAAGAGGCGCGACAGTGCTGGGCTATGAGGGGCTTGCCAATTTGGTTGCGCGCGCAGTGGAGAGTGCCACGCTAAATGGCTTGGTTGAAAACACTTCGTTTGATGTATCCGATTTATTCCAAATGACCAGTGATTCGCTTACAGCTTTAGGTCGCTTTGATAAATGGTTAATAGACCCACCACGCGATGGTGCTTTTGCCTTGGTGAAATCAATTAGTGAGGATAATGCACCAGAAACGATTGTGTATGTTTCGTGTAATCCAGCAACGCTGGCGCGCGATATAGATGTGTTAGTGAATGATAAGGGTTATAAGCTAAGTGCCGCAGGGGTGGTTAATATGTTCCCACATACGGCACATGTTGAATCTATAGCCTTGTTGAAAAGAAGTTAGCGTTCTTTTTCTTGCTGTCCATGCTGTAAGCGGTTGTGCCGCCAACGGCTAATAATAGTAAGCCACCAGCCATTGCAATATTTTTCAAGAATAAGACCATCTGCATTTGATCACCAAAGTTACTGTGAAAAATCACCGCTGCAGCAATTGAGAATATTGCCAGCGCAAAGGCAAATAGGGCTGTTTTGTAGCCAACTATCAAGGCAATGCCACCCAGTACTTCCAATGCGACAACAGGCCATAGCAGCATGCCATTTACACCCATGGATTCCATATAGCTACTCGTTCCCGCTGGGTCGATAATCTTACCAAGACCCGCCAAAATGAAAATCAAAGCGAGCATGATGCGGCCAAGTAGCTGAATAATGCCGACCATAGTGTCTCCTTAAGGTTAATTAGCAATCTAAGGTATGCATCATACGCAAAATATCGCTATTTGCAATTAATTAAGCTGTTTAACAATGTATTCATCATATTGTACTGCAAAGCAAATTTTGTCTAATTTGAGTATTATCAAGTACACTTACATTTGTGAAAAAAGTTTTATTTATTTTTATTGTTGGCTTGTGTTTTATTAGTGCCTGCACAAAGTCACCGCCTGAACAGCAAATCAACTTTGCCATTGCCCAAGCACCAATTAATCTTGATCCCCGTTATGCAACCGACGCGGCTTCCGAGCGTGTCAATCGTTTGCTCTATCAGCGTTTAGTCGAATTTGATGCGCACTCAAGACCAGTATCAGGTTTAGCTACTTGGGAATCCAAAGACCAAAGTCATTATTTGTTTGAGCTAAAAGATAATATAAGCCCTTTTCATCATGGAAAAAAGCTCACTGCGGCTGATGTGAGGGCGACCTATGAAAGCTTAATTCGTGATGCTAGTTCTCCACATGCTGCAGAGTACGCCAATATCAATACAATCGAAATAGTTGATGAGAAAAGGCTGGAATTTATACTTAATGAACCTGATCAGCATTTCCCTGCCAGATTAATCATCGGCATACTGCCAAAAGATTTAATCAATGAGCACCATGATTTTAGCCATCAACCGATTGGTAATGGTCCGCTAAAGTTTGAGATGTGGAAAAACACACTGCAATTGAGGCGGGTGAATGATGGGCAGCTTATATCCTTAATTGAAGTGAAAGACCCGACTGTTAGAGCTTTGAAGCTAGTGCGCGGAGAGACAGATATAGTGCAAGGCGATTTACCGCCCGAGATGCTCGATTATTTGCGTAAGAAGCAAAATATCCAGATAAAAACTGTACATGGAGTTAACTATTCTTATCTAGGTCTGAATATGCAGGATCCTGTGCTGCAGTCATTAAAAGTAAGGCAAGCAATCACTTATGGCATAGATAGGCAAGCTATTATCGATAAAGTGATGGTAGAGCATACGCGTTTAGCAAATGCAATCTTGCCCCCAGAGCATTACGCAGGAAATCCAAATCTGACTGATTACACCTATGAACCTCAATTAGCCAGACAGTTATTGCGAGAAGCTGGCGTAGAGATGCCGTTGAATCTGGTATACAAAACAAGTACAGATCCACAACGTGTGCGTTTAGCTACTATATTGCAAGCGCAGTTAGCCAAGATTGGTATTAAGGTAGAAGTTCGTAGTTTGGATTGGGGTACATTTTTTGATGAGGTGAAAAATGGTCAGTTTCAGCTCTATGGATTAACTTGGGTAGGCATTAAAACGCCAGAAATTTATGCTAAAACATTTGGATCAGAAAATACACCGCCAAAAGGATTTAACCGCGGGCGATACGTTGATGAAGTGCTTGATCAACTGTTGGCAAAAGAGGATTGGTCAGCAGCAACACTACGTATTCATCATCAGTTGCCATACATTCCCTTATGGTATGAGGGGCAAGTAGCAGTAATGCATAAAGAAATTCAAGGCTATTTGCCAAAACCAGACGGTAACTGGGATGATTTGGCTAGCGTAACAAAAGTGCCGTTAAAGACAGAAAATGCACGTTAATATATCTGTAAGAGATCAACTATTGACCGTATTGAATACGGATGGAGAATTGCTTGCTCAGTTTCCTGTGTCTACTGCTAAAAACGGTATTGGCTGTGAGAAAGATAGTGGTTGTACGCCACTAGGTAAGCATATTATTCGCGCAAAAATTGGCGATGGGGCACCAGTCAATGCCGTTTTTGTCGGACGGCGCCAAACAGGCGAGATATGTACCCCAGAACTGATGGCTGAATTTCCTGATCGTGATTGGATATTGACGCGCATCTTGTGGTTATCTGGTAAGGAAGTAGGCATTAATCGATTAGGTAATGTAGATACCATGCAGCGTTATATTTACATTCATGGCACACCAGATTCTACGGATATGACAACTGCGGGTTCTCATGGCTGTGTACGGATGCGAAATGATGATTTGATTACATTGTTCGATATGGTGTCTGTTGGTACAGTTGTCGAAATTGATAATGACTAATTAAAACATGATTAGTCGTTTGCTGAGTTTTGCTAGTGTTATCTTTGGTGTGCTTGTGCTCACCTTTTTGTTAATTCATCTAGTACCGGGTGACCCTGTTGAAGTGATGTTGGGTGAGTCCGCTAGTGCGGCAGATCGAGAAGCATTGCGTGAGCAATTAGGTTTAAATCAGCCACTTATTGTGCAGTTTGGACATTATTTAAATAGTCTGGCGCATGGCGACTTGGGCCACTCTATCCATACAAAAACACCCATCATAGAACTATTCAAGACGCGTTATCCAGCTAGTATCAAACTGGCTATTCTGTCATTGATTATTGGCGTTACAATCGGCGTGCCGCTTGGTGTATATGCGGCACTGAAAGCGGGTCACTGGCAGGATTTACTCGTCACCATTGTCAGTGTGCGCCTTTCTGCGATGCCAGTATTTTGGTTAGGGCCAATGTTAATGTTGTTCTTTGCCGTTTGGCTAGGCTGGTTACCAGTGAGCGGGATGGATGAACCAACATCAATTATCTTGCCAGCACTTACACTAGGCTTTGGATTAAGCGCTATTTTAACGCGCATGACGCGTACCAGCCTTTTAGAGGTGTTGCATGATGATTTTATTCGTACCGCAAGAGCCAAGGGCTTGAGTGAGAGAGTCGTCATTTTTCGTCATGCTTTGCGCGCAGCCTTGCTACCGATTGTGACGATTGTTGGTTTGCAAATGGGAAGTCTGTTAGCGGGTACAGTGATAACCGAAACCATTTTCAGCTGGGATGGCGTGGGGCGATTGCTAGTGGAAAGTATTGAAAAACGAGATTACCCAGTGACACAAGCATGTGTATTAGCAATAGCATTAAGCTATGTCGTGATTAACTTGCTGACTGATATTACCTACCGTGTCGTTGACCCGCGCATGAGAAGCGCTAATCGCTGATATGAAACTATTTGCACTAACAATATTATTTTTTTGGCTAGCTGCTGTTATTTTGGGCAGGATTTTTGGGCTGCACGGTAATGATATCGATCTAAGTAGTGTACTGGCAACGCCGACTTTACAGCATTGGTTTGGTGCGGATGATTTAGGCCGTGATATCTTGGCGCGGATTCTACGTGGCGTAGAGGTCTCCTTTGTTGTTGCTGTCGTTGTCACTCTTGTCACGATGTTTTTAGGCGTTAGTGTTGGTCTAATAGCGGGTTTTTATGGCGGCAGAATCGATAAGTTCTTAATGCAAGTGACCGATATTTTCCTCGCTTTCCCTGGTATTTTACTTGCTATTGCGTTTGCCGCAGTACTCGGCCCTGGGATAGTGAACTTGATGTTTGCACTTTGTTTAACTGGGTGGGTGAGTTATGCCAGGCTAACCAGAGGTCAAACCCTTAGTTTGCGTAATCGGCAACATGTACTAGCAGCTGAATCCTTAGGAGCAACACCAGTAAGACTCATGCGCTATCATATTTTTCCTCTGTTGGGATCTGTGTTGATGGTAGAAGCAACCTACAGCCTAGCCAGCATTATGATTGCAGAAGCTAGTTTGTCTTTTTTAGGCTTGGGTATTCAAGCACCAAATTCTTCATGGGGTGCAATGTTACGAGATGCAGTCCGCTATATGTTGGTTGCGCCACATTATGTGTTGATTGTTGGGGTGAGTTTAATGAGTTTGATATTGGCAATTAATCTTGGAGGCGACTACCTACGTGATAAACTAGACAACCGCGTTGAAGTATAAGCGGCTACAAAGGCGCATTGCTTCGTTGCGCGGTGCTCAAAATCCTCATGTACTTTTTGTACACTCCGGATTCTGTGCGCCGTGCGCCTCACACTGCATCCTTTTCGCTCGCTTATTTAAGATTGTTTGAAATTGAAATAATCACTACTTTTTATTTATTACTGGATTACCTTTGACACAACCTACTACTATCCAATGGCAAGAAAACAATCAAACCAAAGAAGCCATTTGGCAATCTGCTGCGAATAACCAGCCACCTAAAAAAATCCAAGTGATTGATGACACGATTAAAGCAGATTTAGCATATAAGCTTGTATGCGAAGGGAATGCTTTACTCTGGCGCGGCGATTTTCAAAATGCGAAGCTTTTAGGTCAGGCGATTTCACGGCGGATAGATAATCGTGAGTTAAAACCGAAAGCGAAAAACAAGCGTCTCAAACAAGAAAAAACTGGTGATATGCCCAGTCCAAAAGAGCAGTTTCATCTATACCGTAAAAGCCAAATAGAACGCGCACGTACGCTCGGGATGTTGCTAGTTGAGTTAACAGGTGATTATCAGCTTCCTTATAATCGTGCACCTGATATTGCAGAGGCTTGCGAGCATGCTTATGGTAAAAGTCAGAGCCACCAATCAAGACTAGTTTCACTACGCGAAATACTGGGATTAATTGGCGCCTATGAGTGGCATAAAAGAGGGGTGGAAATCCCGCAACTCAATGCAGTGATTACGCCCAGTTATGGCGTTTATTCTCCTGTACGAGGGGAGTACCTTGAACTAGTCAATACTGCTCCATTAAATAACGTTAGCGTTGCTTTTGATATTGGTACTGGCACTGGTGTTATCGCCGCAATTTTGGCAATGCGAGGTGTAAAGAAAGTCATCGCAACAGAAATAGAGTCACGTGCTTTGGTTTGCGCTAAACATAATATTCAAAAACTAGGATTTGCCAATCAAGTTAAGATTGTCAGTGCCGATTTATTTCCACCAACAGATATGGGCTTGGCAGATTTGATCGTCTGTAATCCACCTTGGATACCTGCAAAAGCCAACTCAACAATCGAGCATGCCGTTTATGACCCAGATAGTAAAATGCTAAAGGGCTTTTTAAGTGGGGTGAGAAATTATTTGGCTGTCAATGGTGAAGCCTGGCTGATTTTATCCGATTTAGCAGAACATCTTGAATTACGCAGTAAAGAGGAACTGGAAGGCTGGATTAAAGAGGCAGGTTTAACAATCATAGAAAAGCTAGATATCGCACCTAGGCATAAAAAAGCCAGTGATGCGACTGACCCGTTACATGCTGCAAGATCGAAAGAGGTGACCTCGCTGTATAGATTAAAAGTGGTTTAGAATAATCGTAATTGATTACAAGAAAGCATATATGTCATTAGGTCCTGTCATGTTAGACGTTGTTGGCACAGAGTTAACAGCGGATGATGTACGACGATTGCAGCATCCATTAGTGGGAGGCGTGATTTTATTTGCACGTAATTTTGAAAATTGTGCACAGTTAAAAGCCTTAACAGCAAGTATCCATAAGGTACGTCAGCCACCACTATTAATAGCTGTAGACCATGAGGGTGGTCGCGTGCAACGTTTTAGAGAAGGGTTTACCAAGATACCACCCATGCGTGAATATGGTAAGTTGTGGGATCAGGATCGTAAGCACGCGAATCAACTTGCAGAAGAGGCAGGCTGGGTTTTAGCCTCCGAACTGCGTGCACATGGTGTGGATTTTAGTTTTACGCCTATTCTGGATATGGATTATGGCGATAGCTTGGTCATTGGCGATCGTGCTTTCCATAAAAACCCACAAGCAATCAATGAATTAGCTTATCACCTAATGCTGGGACTTAAAAAAGGTGGCATGGCTGCTGTTGGCAAGCATTTCCCAGGTCATGGATTTGTGGTGGCAGATTCACATGTGAGTATTCCAGTGGATGAACGCGAGTTCGACCAAATTGCGCAAAATGATATGCAACCTTTCAGAAAGATGATTGATGAGGGTCTGCCAGCTATTATGCCAGCGCATGTAATTTATCCGAAGGTTGATAATAAGCCAGCAGGATTTTCTGAGAAATGGTTACAGAAAGTATTGCGGCAACGTTTAGGCTTTAATGGTGTGATTTTTAGTGATGACTTAAGTATGGAAGGTGCAACAGTAGGTGGTGATGTGACTGCGCGCAGCTTGGCTGCGCTTAATGCTGGTTGCGATATGATATTGTTGTGTAACCGCCCTGATTTAGCTGATGAATTGCTGCAAAATTTACATTGGAAAATGCCTGCGCAAAGTATTGTTAGGTTAGCTCGCATGCATGGTGGTCATCATCCCAAAGAGTTAACACAATTGCATAAAACGACTGCATATAAAAATGCTGTTGAGCGGATAGCCATGGTTGGGGCAAGTAAGCAAGCAGGCGGTGATTTATTTGCATGATGCTTTATTTCACCAAACTTTCACAATTTGTTACTTGAAACTTTTGTGTTTTGTCGCTATCTTAGACAGTATTACTATTAGGTAATTTATATAAAGGAATTTGTAATGGCAGATAATATTGAAGTATTAGGTCGCGAGAGTAGTGTCTCAAGCTCAAGCAATAAGGTATTGCGTAATACATACGCGCTACTAGGCATGACCATGATACCAACTGTGATTGGTGCAATGGTCGGCATGAGCATTAATTTTTCATTTTTATTTGCAGCTAGTCCAATCATTGCCTTCATTGGCATTATGGTTGCAGTTTATGGGATGAGCTGGTTGGTCGCTAAAAATGCCAACAATGCAGCAGGTGTTTGGTTGCTATTTGGCTTTACATTTATGATGGGTTTATTGCTTGGTCCAATTCTACAAGTGGCACTAAGCCTGAGCAACGGCCCACAATTAATTGCTTTGGCAGCAGGTGGTACAGCGGCTTCTTTCTTAACGTTAGCTGCAGTTGCATCCAATACAAAGCGTGATTTTAGCTATTTAGGCAAGTTTTTAACGATTGGCTTTGTGTTAGTGATCTTAGCTATTTTGGCTAACTTCTTCTTCCAAGTGCCTGCGCTATCACTAACTATCTCAGCTATCGTTGTGCTGTTAATGGCTGGTTTCATTTTGTATGAAATCAATCAAGTGGTACGTGGTGGTGAAACAAACTATGTGATGGCGACGCTAAGCATCTATATCAGCTTGCACAACATGTTTAGTCACTTGTTACATTTGCTAATGGCATTAATGGGTAACAATGATTAAATCTGACTTAAATTTAAAAACCCGCCTTGGCGGGTTTTTTATTACCCATCAGTTATTTTTTGCGGCGCTCTTTAAAAAATGTACTTAATAACTTCCCACATTCTTCAGCCATCACACCAGCTAGCACCTCGGTATGATGATTGAGTTTGTTTTCTGTCATTAGGTTTACAACACTACCACAAGCACCTGTTTTGGGGTCGCTAGCGCCATATACAAGTTTGGCAATACGTGCATGTTGGATTGCACCTGTACACATCACACAAGGCTCTAATGTGACATAGAGCGTGCAGTCAATTAAACGGTAGTTATTTAATGTCTTGGCAGCGTCGCGCAGTGCTTGTATCTCAGCGTGGGCGCTGGGGTCATTCAAGCTAATCGGTGCATTGCTGCCACGACCAATGATTTCACCATTATTAACAACAATGGCACCTACAGGCACTTCACCATTGATGGCTGCTTGTTTGGCTAATTCTAATGCGACTTGCATAAATTGCGCGTGGGTATCAGTCATTTCGAACAACTTTAAAATCTTGGATGCGGTTTTTGAGTAATTGTAAGTTCTGTTTAGCCATTTTTTGCTTGTTATATCGCAAAGCATTATACAGTGTGGCGATTTCAAGCAAGGCCGCTGCATGATTTGGCATGACCTTTATTGCTCTATTGGCAAAATCCAGCGCACCTTCATACGGATTTTTAATTAGGCCATATTTTTCTAGTTGTTTTATATGCTTTGCATAAGCTCTCTGAACAGGATTAAGTTTGCGTGATGCTTTGCTTAATAAAAATGCAGCCATGATTAGCATTGTCGTTAGCATAATTGCGATCATCCAAATGGCAATATCTGTCATAGTTAAGTCTTTACCGCTGATTTTTTCTAAAAATTCGAGTTGTTTCTTATTGTCATAGCCAAGTATCCATTGATTCCAGTTGTTATTCAGGTTATCCCAGCTGAAGTAAGCATTTTTCAGCCATTGCGCGCCGGGTCTAACAAAAATTGGCAATGCATCAACTTCGGTTACTGCCTGATCAATACCTAGCTCTATACGTTCTGGGGCGACAGCTGCTGTTGGGTCAATGCGTACCCAGCCCTTGTCTTTCAGCCATACTTCAGCCCATGCGTGTGCGTCTGATTGTCTCACGATAAGGTAATTGCCATTTGGGTTTACTTCACCACCTTGGTAGCCAGTTACGATGCGCGCAGGTATCCCCGCAGCACGCATCAGGTAGACAAAGCTGCTTGCATAGTGCTCACAAAATCCTTTTTTAGTGTTAAACAAGAAGTCATCAATGGCGCTATTGGATAGACGTGGCGGGCGTAAGGTGTAAATAAAGGCTTCTTGATTAAACATCCGTAATGCTTTGTTAATAATTTCCTCATGTGCTAGGTGAGACCATTCTTTCGCCAGTTTGAAGGATTTAGGGTTGCTGTCTGAGTCAATATTTAATGCGATTTGAGATTTAGGAGTATCTAGCGTTTTTTCTAAGATGTACTGCAGGCTAGACACTGCCTGATAACGAATGCGGGTTCGAATGGGTTCTTTCGCGACTGCAGAATACGATTGTTTTAGTCCCGCAATTTTAGGAATAGTCGTTGGCATATCAAGTAGCAGCAACCATAAACGATTGTGCGGTTCAAGCGTCATTGTGTAATTTAGTTTCGCACCGATAGGCTCTAGTGATGCTGGGTTTGCTTGCTTGTTGTCATTTGCTGCCAACCATTTATTATTTTGCTGTTGTGAGAGCACGGGGCCGCGCCAATATAGCATGTTGCGTGGTGGAATTTCTTCGTCAAACTGCACTCGGAATGCAACACTACTGTTTTGAATTAAATTACCAATATCACCTAACTCTATGCTGTCATTCAAGCCGGTCATGCCGCTATAGGCGTCTTTAGTGATACCCCAGATTGGTCCAGGTAAGCGAGGGAACAGCACAAATAAAACCAGCATTAAAGGCACCGATTGTAATAATATTTTGGCAGCTAACTTAAGTGAAAGAATGCTAGGTATGGTTTGCGGTAAGCTTATTTGTATTAATGTGGTTGTGAGTAGGATGATAGGTACGAGGCTTAGTAAAAAAGTACTTGCAGACTGACTGAAAATAAAGATGCTAGCTACGGCAAAATATGCAATTGAAATAACCAGCATGTAGTCACGGAGTGTCTTTGTTTCTAGCAGCTTCATTGCTGTCATGATGATAAACAGGCTAATGCTGGCATCGCGGCCAAAGTTATTGCCGAAGTTAACAAGCAGACCTATGCAAATCACTAGCATCACTGGAATCAGTATGCTTACTCTTGGTAATGCCCATTGTTTTTTATCAAGTAGATAACGCCAGAAGCCAATTGCCACAGCTACGATAGTTATCCACAAAGGCAAGTTAACACTATGCAGTAAAACGACGGTTAATAAGCTGATGAGAAGCCAATGTAAATGCTGTGTTGTGAGCTGTCTTTGCTTCATAATGTTGCGAGTACTTCAAGACATTGGTGGTAATGTGCTTCGGTATTATTTGGGGGAAGCGTCATGCCACTATCCAGCTTCAGGCCGTACTTTATGTTTGATGCATGTGCATCTATTACCCAACGCGTTAGCTGTGAAATACGGGTTTCCTTATCGCCCGTGGTGTTAGCCCAGTCTAAAAAAATGCTTTTACTTGCCTCACCCGCGAATTTTTTTGAATACATACCAATTCCACGGCTGGAAGCTTTCCAATCAACCTTGCTAGGAAGGTCGCCAACCTGATAGGTTTTATGACCAATAAAGTCCTCGTCACCTTGAAACGCTTCATGATTGCCCTTTTTGCTTGTATCAATTAGGCTATACATAGGCTTTTTTTCTTTACTTGGTTTTGGGTAAACCATGCACTCAAAAACGCTATCTACATTTGACCAAGCATGAAAGAGTGAAAGTGGAAATTCGGTATAGGTTTTTATTCTTGGTATTTTTAAATAGCCGCGCTGGGTTGTTTTTATTGGTAGTGCGATTCGCGTCGATTGATTGGCCTGAATGGAATAGGTAACAGCTGGATTATCAGGAAAGTAAATATGAATAGCATGTCTCGGTCTATTTTTTAGCTCCTTTACTTCCAGATTAATGTCAGCAGTATCACCTGCAAAAACTGGCTTGGCACCAATAACAGAAATCTGTAAATAAGCTAAATTACGCCATGTGTGAAGCATTGCCGTGTGAGCTAAAGAGGCCAAAAGAAATAGTACAAAGTAGGCCAAGCTTAATGTGTAATTGATTGCACCAATTAACAGCGCGATCAGCATCAATATGTAAAAAATACTCCAGCGGCTAGGTAATATGTATATTTGTCTGGCATTAAGCGTCGCAATATTATTGACACTCTTTGCTACTCTAACAAATGATTGCAAACGTTGTTTAATCTTGCTGTAGAGGCTTTGATCGGACCTTGGCATAAGTTAAACAGCAACATTCTGCAGAATCTCTTCTGCAGCATTGGTCTTTTCATCCATGAATAGACGATGTGAAGCAATACTAGTAAAAACTGCTTGAATATCTTCAGGAATCACGAAGTCGCGCTTTTCACAGAGTGCCCATGCTTGTGCGCACTGCTTGAGTCCTAATCCCGCGCGAGGTGAAAGCCCTGTTTCAAGTTTGGTGCGGCTGTAATGGATAAGCGCTTGTAAGTAATCTAAAACAGCATCGGAAACATGAATGTCATTTACTGCTTGTTGTAAATTAAGCAAAGTTTCAGCATCACAAACCGATTCAATTTGGTTATTTGCATTACGACCTCCGATGTTTTTTAATAGCATGCGCTCAGCATCATGGTCGGGGTAACCTAGGGAAATACGCATTAAAAAGCGATCTAACTGCGATTCTGGCAATGGGAATGTACCAATATTATGATGTGGGTTTTGGGTGCCAATAACAAAAAATGGAGATGGTAACGGTAGCGTGTTGCCATCAACAGAAACTTGATATTCCTCCATAGCCTCTAATAAAGCACTTTGTGTTTTAGGCGTCGCACGATTGATTTCATCTGCTAGCAATATATTGCTGAATATTGGTCCACGATGAAACTTAAAACTTGCCGTGTTTCTGTCATATACAGAAACGCCCAATACATCCGCTGGAAGTAAGTCGCTGGTGAACTGTACACGATTGAACGCTAAGCCAAAGACGCTCGCTAACGCATGTGCTAGGGTCGTTTTACCCATTCCAGGCAAGTCTTCTATCAGTAAATGTCCGCGCGCTAACAGACAAGTTAAAGCCAATTTGACCTGTGATTCCTTACCAAGAATGACTTGATTGAGTGCCTTGAGAATGTCTTGCGTGACTGCATACATAGTTTGGTGTCTTTATATTATTGTGAACTAACACTATTCTGCCACTACATGATTAATTCATCTAGTGTGAGGCGACCGAACTGGCTGATCAACCATTGTTGGGCTTTGCCTATTTTTCTCGTGGGATGGTTTTTCCACGCAAGGTAACTTGGTGCTATGGTCTTTGCTTGGTCTACTTCTTTTATTACTAACATTCCTCTTTCAGCGTAATGTTCTGCCGTTTTCAGTGGAATATATCCTACGCCTAAGCCTCTGATTTGGGCCTCTACCTTGCTTTGCATATTGTGTACTGTTAAAACATCTTGACCCGAAAGAATGCCAGAGGTTCTGGGTGGTAAATTACGCGAGCTGTCAGCTGCTGCAACGGAACGATACTGAATGATATCCAGACTATTCAAAGGTTCTACTTGATTAGCAAGGGGATGGTGTGGTGCAACTGCAAAGACAAAATGAAGATGGCCAATAAGCTTTGTGCTCAGCCCCCCACCAGAGGGCATATCGCCTGGTGCACCGACTGAAATGTCAGCTCGACCAGATGTTAATGCATCCCAGCTACCACCAAACACTTCTCTCGTCAGTTTAATCCGTGTGCCAAAATCTTGTTGATAAAACAATTCGATTATTTTTAAGATAGCCGTATCTGCAAATAGATCACTAATGGCAACGGTCACATCGGTTTCTATGCCTGTAGCGATACGCTTGACTCTGGATTCTAAGGTCTGAGTTGCTTCTAATAAATGTCTGCCTTCTTTTAATAGCTCTTTGCCAGCTGCTGTTAAGGTTGCACGATGACCGCTGCGATCGAATATCAGTAGTCCTAAATCATCTTCGAGTTTTTTGACTGTGTATGTGAGTGCAGAGGGAACACGATATAGTGATTCAGCGGCCGCAGCAAAGCTGCCTTTGCGTGCAATTGCATCAATGACTTCCAAAGCCTCAATTGAAATATGTAACGACATATTATTCAAAATAATTGAATAAGATTGGCAAAATTATCCAATATCCATTATTTGATTGTTTGTTTATCATAGCATTACTAATTCAACAATATTGAATGATTATATATGATTACAATCAGAAAATCACAAGATCGAGGACATGCTAACCATGGCTGGTTAGATAGTTATCATTCTTTTTCATTTGCCGAGTATTATGATCCAGCCTATATGGGGTATGGGACTTTACGTGTCATTAACGAAGATGTCATTGCCGAAGGCACAGGTTTTGGAATGCATGCGCATCGTGATATGGAAATTGTGACTTATATTTTATCTGGTCAACTTCGACATCAGGATAGTATGGGCAATACTTCAGTAATTGGCCCAGGAGATGTGCAGCGCATGACTGCAGGTTCTGGCGTGAGACATAGCGAGTTCAATGCATCTAAAAATGAGGCCGTGCATCTGCTACAGATTTGGATTTTGCCAGCAGAAATGCATTTGCCACCCAGTTACGAGGAAAGGCATTTTTCAGCGAATGAAAAGAGGAATCAATGGCGGCTAATCGTTTCCCCAGATGGTACAGATGATTCAATCATGATTCATCAGAACACCCGACTTTATGCCAGCAAACTGGATAAAGAGATGACATTAGATATGCCGATTTTGCATGGACATCAAAATTATTTACAACTCGCTAGTGGCACAATTTTATTAAATGATATTGAATTAAATGCTGGCGATGCAGTCATGATTGAGAATGAAAGTAAGGTAATGATCACTGCCAGTGGTAATGCAGAGTTGTTGTGGTTTGACTTGGCAAAAGCTTAATCAAGCGATTGGTAGTTTATGAAATATACAATTTAACTGAAGGAGAAAAAATATGAAAAAGCAATTAGTTACCTTATTCAGCACGATGATATTCAGCACCACTTTATTTGCTGCAACTGAAACATATACGATTGATAACAAACATAGTTTTGCTAACTTTACGATTCGTCATGTAGTGTCAAAAACGTCTGGCACTTTAACGGATATTACTGGTGTTATTAGTGTAGATACCCAGCAGTTAGAAAAATCTAGCGTGAATGCGAAAATAAATGTTGCGAGCATTAATACGGGATTAGACAAGCGCGATGAGCACATTAAAAAGGTAGACTATTTAGATGTACTGAACTTTGGTGAAATTACTTTTGTTAGTAAATCCATCAAAGCGACTTCTGCAACAGAAGGCGAGATGACAGGTGATTTTACGATGCATGGTGTCACAAAAGAAATCAAACTGCCATTTAAAGTATTGGGTTTTGGAGCCGACCCTTGGGGTGGTCAACGTTCTGGTTTTGAGGCGAACACAGTCATTAAAGCATCTGACTATGGTTTTGCGTGGATGAAGAAGGAAAATGCACCAGTCGGTGATGATATTGAAATCACGTTGTTAATTGAAGGCATTAAAACAAAATAAGATGGAGATGCAAATGAACGATTTATTTTCGGTAGGACAGTTAGGTAGTATTGCAATCAAAAATAGAATAGTAATGGCACCACTTACTAGGAATCGTGCTGGAGCAGGTGGCGTGCCGCAAGCTATTAATGTTGAATACTATTCACAAAGAGCTACAGCTGGGCTCATTATCACAGAGGCAACGCCAATTTCCTTAATGGCGCATGGCTATCCTGGGTTGCCAGGTATTTACACTGATGAGCAGGTTGAGGGCTGGAAAAAAGTCACAAGATCTGTACATGAACAAGGTGGAAAAATTGTGATTCAATTATGGCATGTGGGCCGCATATCGCATCCTAGTTTACTACCTGATAATGCATTACCTGTAGCGCCATCAGCAATTAAGCCAGCAGGCCAAGCTTTTACTGCAGAAGGTATGCAAGATTATGTGACACCAAGAGCGCTCGCTTTAGATGAAATCCCCTCAGTAATTAGTGATTATGTGCATGCAGCTGAGTGTGCCCTAAAAGCAGGTTTTGATGGCGTAGAAGTGCACGCAGCCAATGGTTACTTACTTGATCAATTTTTGCGCGATGGTAGTAACAAACGTGATGATCGGTATGGTGGCAGTTTCGAAAATAGAGCTAGACTACTGATCGAGGTGATGCATGCAGTCACTGAGGTTGTCGGTTCAAGCCGCACAGGTGTTCGGCTTTCTCCTGTTAATCCATTTAATGATATGAAAGACAGTGACCCGCAGCACTTGTTTGAATATGTAGCTGATCAGCTCAATCAGTTTAATTTAGCTTATTTACACACCGTTGAAGGTGGAATTCACGGCGGCGGCGAACACGATGCTTTCGATTTTGAAACATATCGCAAGAAATTCAAGGGTGCTTATATAGCTAACCTTGGATATGACAAGGAGCGCGGCAACGCCGCTGTATTGCGTGGTCATGCCGATGCAGTAGCTTATGGAGTACCTTACATTGCAAATCCTGATCTGGTTGCTCGGTTTGCTCAAGATGCAAAACTAAACGAAGCAAATCCTGATACTTTTTATGGTGGCGGTGCTGAAGGGTATACTGACTATCCGTTTATGAGTGCAATTTAAAAAAGAGAGAGTTAACAATGCAAAAACCAGCAAATACACAAGAGCCAATCAATGAGATTATTGCAAATCGTTGGAGCCCTGTTGGCTTTGATGAAAGTAAGTCAGTAACACAAGCACAAATTATCAGTTTATTGGAAGCTGCCAGATGGGCTCCCTCATGTTTTGGCGATCAGCCATGGCGTTTTATTGTTTCAGACAAGGCGAGTCATCAGGCAGCATGGCAAAAAGCCTACGACTGTTTGGTGCCAGGTAACCAAAAATGGGCAGAAAATGCACCATTATTGATATTAGTCTGTACAGATACACGATTTAGTCATAATGATAAACCTAACCGTTGGGCAGGTTATGATGCAGGGGCAGCAGCCGTAAGCCTTTGTTTACAAGCAACCAGTATGGGCTTGTTTACTCATCAAATGGGTGGTTTTGATGTAGAAAAGGCGAGAGAAGCTTTTGCTATTCCAGAACAGTATGATTTGATGTCTATGGTTGCTGTTGGTTACGGTGTAGATGCAGAGAAATTACCTGACGATTTAAAAGAAAGGCAGTTGAAAGAAAGAAGCCGGCATCCGTTAGGTCAGATATTCTTTGATGGTATGTGGAATAAACCGATCATCTGATAAAATAATGGTTTAACTGATTAATAGGAAATCTCATGGCGGTTGTAAAATTAACAAAGGAAAATTTTAAAGACACGATAACCAACAATGACTTTGTCATTGTAGATTTCTGGGCACCATGGTGCGACCCGTGTGTTAACTTTACGCCTACATTCGAGGCAGCGGCTGAAAAAAATCCAGATATTGTGTTTGGCATGGTTGATACAGAAGCTGATCCTGAGATTAGCGATTATTTTGAAGTTGAGAAAATTCCAGCGATATTAGTTGTACGCGAGCAAGCAGGTATTCATGCCCAACAAGGTGAAATTGGTGCGCCTGCATTAGATGAAATTATTAAGTGGGCTCGTGAGTACGATATGTCTACGGTACGTCAATATTACGCTGATGAGGCTGCCAAAACGAAATCCTAAAGGCCTTTCCCGTCCAAATAAAAAGCCGCAAAATTGCGGCTTTTTTGTAACTAACACATAAACTATTTTATTAGCTAAGCGTAAAGCGATACACGTAATAAATCCCGACCAGTATCATGATATACATTGGCAGGTTACCACTTTTTTTCTTTGTATCTTTATTAGGTGACGATATCCAGCGGTTAAGCAGCCATAGTACAAAAATAAGCACTGGCAACAGTAGCATTTTAGCGGTTGACTCAAAAAAGAATGCGAACATATTAATAATCCAACTATCTTCTCTGAAAAAATCAGTGGCGATGCCGACAATGCCAATCACCATAAGTAGCATCGATAGCACAGAAATGATGGTCTGCAATAAGGTGTCAGGCTTTATGTCTGCGTTCTTCTTGTATTTATTTGGATCCATTGCAGCTCCTTTATCAGTTATGTTGCGATGCTAATTTTGCGGTAAATATTTAGTAGGGTCAACTGACTTGCCGCGTTCGCGAATTTCGAAGTGAAGCTTAATTCTATTTGTGTCTGTGTCACCCATTTCTGCGATTTTTTGTCCTGCTTTCACAGGTTGACCTTCTTTAACTAGAATTTTGCTGTTATGTGCATAAACCGACAAAAAGGTTGGGTTGTGTTTGATAATGACCAATTTACCATAGCCACGCAAATCAGAGCCTGAATAAATAACCTTACCAGCGGCAGATGCATTAATCGCTTGGCCTTTAGTGCCTGCAATATCAACACCTTTATTCGTTGCTTCATTGAAAGTTGCAATGACTTTTCCTTGTGTCGGCCAAGACCAGCCAGTATCACTAACGGCAACTGGTAGAGGCGTCGCTACATCATTAGAGGATTGTGTTTCTGCTGTGGTGGGCAGTTTTGTTACAGCTGTGGGTGGTTCTGCAGGCACAGCAGGTGTAGCGCGGTTATATGCTTCTAAGCTGTAGGGCTCGCGAATAGCCTTAGGGCTTGATAAGACTGGCGTTACCACTGAGCTTGTAGTGGTGGTGACAGCGGTTACTTCATTTTCTCCAATATCTATAGGTGAAATAATCACTCCGTCTTCATTTTCATAGCTTGTCGGTTTGTCATTAGCTTTGCTATCTTTATTCTTTAAGGAAGCAAAACTGAGTCGCTGACCAATGTGAATGGTATAAGGCTCTGAGATATTATTTGCTGCAGCAATTTCTCGGTAGTCATAGCCATGATTAAGGCCAATGCTATATAGGGTGTCACCGCGTTTAACTACATAGCTATCTGGACGCCAGTCATTAGTGGTATCGGTGCTTTGCTTGCTTGAGTTGTCTGCTGTTGGTGAGCTAGCTTGAGGTGAACGGTTGATAACGGGTGCGGGCGGCGTGCCAGCACAGCTAGCAAGCAAGATAAGTAGTAGATTGATTAAAATTAAACGTTGCTTCATTAACCTAAACCACCTAACAATGGCACAAATCTAACCATTTCTAATTTCGTTTCTTTAAATTCATTGCCAACACGTTCAATTAAGTAGAGTGTCTGTGTATCTGTGCCAATTGGTATAACCATTCTTCCACCATCTGCTAGTTGTGATAATAGGCCGTCTGGAACATGGCTTGCAGCTGCAGTCACGATAATGCCATCAAACGGTGCATAGGCCTCTAGTCCTTCACTCCCGTCTGCATGGTCTAGTTTAACATTGCTGCATTTTAGTGTGCGCAGATTGGCGCGTGCTTTCATTACCAATGGGCGAATGCGTTCCAGCGATAGTACTTCGCGTGTAACTTTAGACAGCACAGCTGTTTGGTAGCCGCAACCAGTACCAACTTCCAGTACTTTGTTGAGTTGTTTACCATTGCGGAGTATTTCTGTCATGCGAGCAACAATATAAGGTTGCGATATTGTTTGTCCAAACCCAATGGGTAGGGAGACATCTTCATAGGCGCGAATAGACAGCGCCTCATCGACAAACATGTGCCTAGGGATAGCCCCAATTGCAGACAGTGTCACTTCATCTTTAATGCCGCGTTCACGCAGGCGCGAAAGCATGCGTTCGCGTGTGCGAGTTGAAGTCATACCAATGCCCGATTTTTTATTAATATTACTATTACTAAGTGCCATTGCTTAATCTAGCCAACTATTAAAGGAGGCTATTTGTTCATGGTTGGTTAAGTCTGCGCGAATGGGTGTGATAGACACTTGTTTATTGGCTACCGCATGAAAATCAGTTCCCTCGCCACCATCATTAGGTTGTCCTGCAGCGCCAACCCAATAAACCTGCTCACCTCTCGGGGTTAACAATTTCATCACAGGTTCCGCTTTGTGACGTTTACCTAGACGCGTAATCATTTTACCTTTTAGTTCTTCATATGGAACATCTGGAACATTGACATTCAGAAGCATCGGGCCTTCAAATTGATTCTGCATATAGTGTTTAACTAGCTGTGTGGCAATTAAAGCGCCTGTTTCAAAGTGTGTGGCATCGTGCTGTGACATCGAGATGGCGATAGATGGAATGTTTAATAAATAGCCCTCCATTGCTGCGGCAACTGTACCACTATATATGGTGTCATCCCCCATGTTTGCACCATCATTGATGCCCGAAATAACAAGATCAGGCATATCTTGCATTAATCCAGTTAATGCTACATGAACGCAGTCAGTTGGCGTTCCGTTTACATAAAAGTATCCATTTTTTGCTTCTTTGACCGTGAGTGGGCGATCTAACGTGAGTGAGTTACTAGCACCACTTCGATTGCGATCTGGAGCAACGACGGTAATATCAGCAACTTTCGCAAGGTGCTCAGCAAGCACAGAGATGCCTGTTGCTGAATAGCCATCATCGTTTGAAATTAAAATACGCATTTAGTTATTATAAATTACATGGGAGGCTTACGTGTAAGCCGCGCATAAAAAATTGCACAAAGAAAAAATACAATACTGAGTGTGATTTCTATCATGGCGAGCTTGGCAGAAAGCCCATTATCCGACCATGCCCTGACTATACCTTCAATAAAATAAAATAATATCAGCATGCTAGCCCATTGATAGGTGTATCGTTTGCCATTGAGTATGCCAAAAAGCGGGGCTAGTAACGGTAATGACTTTAAGAACAGTAAGGAGTCTTTATTACTCAGTGGCGCTAGCCATATTTCCCATGTAAGACACAAAAAAATAAGGGCAATCAAGCTGATCGAGGCCCCAAGTTGTAGACGTGACGTTAAGTTCGACATTGTTTGGCCATGGCAACGAGTGCCGTTCTCGCTTCTTGTGCGTTTGTTATAGGTTGATTAAATTGGAATCGTAAGATTTGGTCTGGCGTGGTGCGAATGTCAAACCCTAGACTATCAATGCCGATCATTTTAACGGTAGATGGTGCTATTTGATGAAAGTATTGGCAATAAGCTTTTAGGTTTTCAGTATGATCCTCATTCATATGTGCAAGAATGTTAGCTTCCTCCGTGAAGAGTGGGCTAGATGGAATTTGAAAGTCATTGGCTTCTAGCCAGCCCATTTTGCCAAAACCAGCTATATATCTAGCATGTTTGATATAAAGCGTATAGAAGCTGAAGTCATGTGCATCAAAATAAGTTTCTGCTTGCGGCATGTAGCGTAAATATCGAGCGCGTAACAAATCATTTTGCTTATCTGTTTGTTCGGCTTGTGCTAGCAAGGTCAGGCGCGCGTTAGATTGCAAGTCTGTTTCATGGTTGAACACAATTAGCGAGACATGTGCATTGTGGATAATGTTCTTTGTGTGTTCGGCTAAACTGCTGATTAAAATAACCGGCATGCCTTGATGGTTAACAACGAATGGTGTTACCGAGCCAAATGGATAACCTTCATATTTGACAGAGTGTGTTGAAAGAATGCCTTTTTGTGTGCTAAATAAAAACTGTTGTGCTTCTTGTTTAAGACTCATTAGGTGTTATCGGTTTATCCATTTAATTTCATAGCGGTTTCAGCCAGACGCTTACCTAATGCAATGCAGAGCTTCTTTTCTTCATCCGTGATTGGCTTGTCATCCATTGCACCACCAATATGGCTAGCGCCATAGGGTGTGCCTCCAGATTGTGTTGTGGCTAGGCTTGGCTCGCTATAGGGAATACCCAGTATTAACATGCCGTGGTGAAGTAATGGTAGCATCATTGAGAGCAGTGTGGTTTCGTTGCCACCATGCATAGAGCCGCTAGATGTAAACACACAGGCAGGTTTATTCACTAAAGCACCATTTAACCAAAGATTAGAAGTGCTATCCAAAAAGTATTTCATTGGTGCTGCCATGTTGCCAAAGCGGGTAGGGCTGCCTAGTGCTAGACCACTACACGATTCAAGGTCAGACAACTCAACATAAGGGTCTCCATCTTCAGGGATATCAGACTCAGTTGCTTCACAATTGCTTGAAACTTTAGGAACTGTGCGCAGGCTCGCTTTAGCACCCTTAACGCTATTCACACCTCGGGCAATGAGCTGTGCCATATCACGCACAGCGCCGCCACTAGAGTAGTAGAGTATCAGTAGTTCACACATTGTTTTTAGCTAGCGTAGCTGCTTTGCCAATATAATTTGCAGGGGTCATGGCAAGTAATCGCACTTTTGCATCAGCTGGGATTTCCAACGTTTCAATAAAGGCGTGCAAAGTGGTTTTGCTGATGCCGCCTTTGCCTCTCGTTAGCTCTTTGAGCTGTTCATATGGGTTTTCAATACCGTAACGTCGCATCACTGTTTGTATCGGTTCTGCCAACACTTCCCAGCTATTATCTAAGTCTTCATGAAGTCGCCCTGGGTTAATTTCAAGTTTATTTAAACCGCGCAGACATGAATCGTAGCCCAATAACGTGTAGCCAAGTGCAACACCCATGTTTCTGAGTACAGTAGAATCTGTTAAGTCGCGTTGCCAACGGGATATCGGTAACTTTTCAGCTAGATGACGCAAGATAGCATTAGCCATCCCTAAATTACCCTCAGAGTTTTCAAAATCAATTGGATTGACTTTGTGAGGCATAGTAGAGGAGCCAATTTCACCTGCTTTGACTTTTTGTTTGAAGTACCCAACGGAAATATAGCCCCAAATATCACGGTTGAGATCGATCAAAATGGTGTTCGTGCGAGCAAAAGTGTCGTATAACTCTGCCATATAATCATGTGGCTCAATTTGTATCGTCATTGGGTTATAGTCTAACCCCAGACTTTCTACAAATTGCTTCGCGAAAGCCTCCCAGTCAAAATCAGGGTAAGCTGAAAGGTGTGCGTTGAAGTTGCCAACTGCTCCATTGATTTTTCCGAGCACTTCATTATCAGCGAGCTGTTTTTGTTGACGTTTTAAGCGATATGCGACATTTGCTAACTCTTTGCCCATGGTCGTTGGAGACGCTGTTTGACCATGTGTGCGCGAAAGTAGTGGTTGATCTGCTAGTTCGACTGATAATGTAACTAAACGGTTAATCACTTCATTTAAAACTGGCAACATTACTTCATCACGCGCTGCTTTTAACATGAGTGCGTGCGAAAGGTTATTAATATCCTCTGAAGTACAGGCAAAGTGAATAAATTCACTTGCTTTTTTAATCTCTGGATTGCCGAAGAATTTCTCTTTTAACCAATACTCAAGGGCTTTAACGTCATGGTTAGTACGACCCTCGATTGCTTTTACTTGCGCAGCATCAGCCTCGCTGAATTCTTGAATTGCTGCATCCAGCTCTTTGATGGTTTCTGCACTAAATGGTGCGATTTCTTCAAGTTCTTTCTCAGCACTGAGTGCTTTTAACCACTCAACTTCAACTAATGCGCGGTGTTTAATTAGCGCATATTCACTAAAGAAAGGACGTAGTGCATCGAGTTTTGTTTGATAGCGTCCGTCAAGCGGGGAAAGGGCATTTAAGGTAGTAAGTGACATATAAAGCAAAAAATCAGAAAAACGCCATTTTACGCTTTTTATGCCACTTAATCTATGACACAAATATCCGATTTACGGACTTAACTGAAACTAATCATATCGACAAATGCATTCACATCTGTATTTTCTAGTTTTGGCTGGTCTAAACATAAGTTAAGAATTTCAGTTTGCTTTTTGTCATCAAACCGACGTGCTAAATTTACTTGGAATTTTTTAACTAGTTCCGGAATGCCTTCATTACGTCTGCGGCGGTGACCAATCGGATATTCCACAGCAATATTGTTTGACTGTGACCCATCTTTAAAGAAAATCTGAATAGCATTAGCGATAGAGCGTTTTTCAGGGTCTAGATAGTCGCGAGTGTAATCTGCATTTTCAACACAAATCATCTTTTCACGTAAGCGGTCAATACGTGGATCATCTGCGACTATATCTTCATAATCTTTTGCGGTCAGCTTGCCTTTCAATAGACCAATTGCAGTCATATATTGAATACAGTGATCGCGGTCTGCAGGGTTATCTAGAGGACCAGTTTTATCAATAATGCGAATCGCAGATTCATGTGTAGTAATCACAATTTTATCTATCGCATCAATTTGCGCTAAGGTCTGCAGCTTATCCCCAACTTCTTTGTTCAGCTGAAATGCACATTCAACTGCTGTTTGGGCATGAAACTCAGCTGGGAAAGAGATTTTAAATAACACGTGCTCCATCACATAAGAGCCGTACGCTCGTTGGAACTCAAAAGGTTTTCCTTTAAAGAGCACGTCATAAAAGCCCCATGTTTTAGCGGTTAGCGCGCTAGGGTAGCCCATTTCACCTTGCAATGTCATCCATGCTAATCTAACCGCACGAGATGTTGCGTCACCTGCAGCCCATGATTTACGAGAGCCTGTGTTGGGAGCATGCCGGTAGGTGCGTAAACTCTGGCCATCAACAAAAGCATTAGAAACAGCATTGATTACATCTTCTTTAGTACCGCCCAATAGTTTTGTGACGACTGCTGTGGAAGCAATCTTGACCAAGATGACATGGTCTAGTCCAACACGATTGAAGCTGTTTTCTAATGCCAGTACGCCTTGAATTTCATGCGCTTTAATCATTGCAGTTAAGACCTCTTTGACCTTCAGTGGTGCTTTTCCTTCCGCAATGTTTTTTCTTGAGATATAGTCTGCAACAGCTAATATGCCGCCCAAATTATCGGATGGATGACCCCATTCAGCTGCTAGCCATGTATCGTTAAAATCCAACCAACGAATCATTGCGCCAATATTAAAAGCGGCAAGAATGGGATCTAGCTGATAATTTGTCCCTGGCACTTTAGCGCCATTTGGCACAACTGTTCCAGGTACTACTGGACCAAGCAGCTTTTTACATGCTTGATAGTCTAAAGCTTCAAAGCCGCAGCCTAATGTGTCCATCAAGCAGTTGCGCGCTGTATCATACGCTTCATCTGATTGAATTTCATAGTCCATGACATAGTTGGCGATATCAACGATGACTTGGTCAGGAGCGGGTCTTACGTTTGAGATATGTGCTGACATAAGTTTTATACCTTTATCAATAAGTTTTTAAGTGTATCGCTGTGTTGCTCGTCATTTAAAAAGCCTCGCTGTAGTATTTGTACTATCTCGGTTTTTGCATAGCTCTCGCCTTGCGCTACAGCTTAAAACCTTGATTGCTAAAGGCAACTTAAGTGCGACACAGCATAATTTTTAAAACAGTGTTTCTCTCTATCGTTTATCCAGCGGGACGAAAGGTCTGTTATCAGGCCCCGTATACTCCGCATTCGGGCGAATAATCTTGTTATCAATCCGTTGCTCAATTGCATGCGCTACCCAACCCGTTGTCCTTGAAATCACAAAAATTGGTGTAAACATGCCTGTTGGTATGCCCATCATGTGATAACTGGACGCGCTGTACCAGTCTAGATTAGGGAACATTTTTTTCTCACGCCACATCGTTTCTTCTATTCGCGCGGATACATTAAATAAGCGCATGTCGCCAGCATCTTCGCTTAATGCGCGGCTAACGGACTTGATCGATTCGTTACGTGGATCACCAATGGTATAAACAGGGTGACCAAAGCCAATAATGATTTCCTTACGCGCCATACGTGTCATGATGTCCGCTTCCGCTTCATCAGGCGTTTGATAACGTTCGATAATTTCCATGGCAGCTTCATTTGCGCCGCCATGTTTTGGACCACGCAGCGCACCAATTGCGCTGGTGATGCAAGAGTACATATCTGAAAGTGTGCCTGATACAACCCGCGCAGTGAATGTAGACGCATTAAACTCATGTTCGGCATACAAAACTAATGAAGTATTCATTGCATCGATATGCAATTGTTTTGGTTTTTTGCCGTGTAATAGATGTAAGAAATGAGCTGCAATAGAGTCATCATCGGTTTCCACTTCAATGCGTTTGCCGTTATGGCTATAGTGATACCAATAAATCAATATGGAGCCAAAACAGGCAATTAAGCGATCCCCCAGATTTTTAGCATCTTCCACGTTGTGGTCATCAGCTTCTGGTTCAAGCGTGCCTAACATAGAACAACCTGTGCGCATTACATCCATTGGGTGTGCGTTCGCAGGAATTTGCTCTAACACGGTTTTAAGTGCAGCAGGCAGTCCGCGTAGTTTTTTGAGCTTTTGATGGTAAGCAGACAATTCTGTTTGATTTGGCAGCTCGCCATGAATCAATAAATAAGCGACTTCCTCAAACGTTGCATTTTTAGCCAGTTCAATAATATCGTAACCGCGATAATGTAAGTCATTGCCTGTATGGCCCACAGTACAAATAGCAGTAGACCCTGCCGAAACGCCTGCAAGGGCTACGCCTTTTTTCTTTTTTGGGGTATCTGTTGTCGTAGTCGTGTTCATCTGTATCTCCCTATTTTTGATAGAGTGCATCTAATTTCTGTTCAAATGCGTGGTAGCCTAAGTAGTCGTATAAATCCATGCGTGTTTGCATCGTGTCTATTACATTTTTTTGCGTACCTTCTTTTTTTACTGTTTGGTAGACATTCAGCGCGGCCAAGTTCATGGCTCGGAAGGCGGATAGTGGATAGAGCACCATGCTGACATCGGCAGTTGCTAACTCATCGACTGTGAATAACGGTGTTGAACCAAACTCTGTGATATTGGCCAGTACCGGGACTTTTACTGCGTCAACAAATTGTTTGTACATGCCTAATTCAGTCATAGCTTCTGGGAAAATCATATCGGCACCCGCTTCAACACAAGCAAGCGCGATCAATGGCTGACTGTAAACCCTCTACTGCTAATGCATCAGTGCGAGCCATGATGACAAAGCTATCATCGGTTCTGGCATCCACTGCCGCTTTGACACGGTCAACCATTTCCTCTTGACTGACAATGGCTTTATTGGGGCGATGACCACAGCGTTTAGCGCTGACTTGGTCTTCAATATGGACAGCTGCAGCACCTGCTTTTTGCACACTCCTGATGGTGCGCGCAATATTAAATGCACCACCAAAACCAGTGTCAATGTCAACTAATAATGGCGTATCGACTGCATCAGTAATGCGGCGCACATCAACTAAAACATCTTCGAGTGTTGAAATGCCCAAGTCAGGTAAACCTAAAGAGCCTGCGGCCACGCCGCCGCCTGAAAGGTAAATGGCCTTAAACCCAGACTGTGTTGCCAGCATGGCGTGGTAGGCATTGATGGCACCAATAATTTGTAATGGTTGTTCAGCTGCTAATGCAGCGCGAAAGCGCATGCCCGCTGTTACTATTGTACTCATGGTAGACCCTTTTAAGAAAAGAAAGCTGTTTTTGCCTCTTCTGGCATCGCAACGCCAGTTAGTTTTGCCTTTTGTAGTATTTCCCAAAAATAACGATAAGTCGCACGATCATGTAGCTCGCCTGCATATTGAATTGGCCCCCACTCAGCTGCTTGCGCTGATAGCAAAATATTGGCAGCATCCACGACCTCGTCAAAATTCGGTTTCATTGCATCCACAATAGCCTGAATTTGTGTCGGGTAAATACTCCACATCCGCATAAAGCCAAACTCGTTGCGCGCGCGTGAAGCGTCACTGTATGTTGTTTCTACATTTTTAAGATCTAATGTCACGTTATGTGCAGGGACAACGCCGTTACCTAAGGCAGCAGCAGCGACTTCTGCTTTTGCACGAGCGAGTAATCGATGCTCAAACTGACCAGGGCTTCGCATGGCGCTGGCAGGAATAGCACCATTGTGTGCACTGACGAAATCCATTAACCCAAAATCTAGCACTTGTAACCAAGGTAGCTTGGCAATCTCGTGCACCTGACGCAATGCGCCGTGAGTTTCAATCAGAATATGAACGGGGATAACACGTTCGATACCATTAAAAGTTGCCATTTTTTGTAGATAGGCAATCATTTCTTGTGCCTGACTAATGTCGGTACATTTCGGAATAGTAATGTAGCTTAATAGATTACCTGCACCTGCAATCAGAATATCAATGTCTTGTTTCCATGCTGGATGCGTGTAGTCATGAATGCGAGCGCCAGCCATTTTGTGTTTGTTTGCATCAGAAGTCAGTACGCGCACAATCATTTCTGCATGCTCGCGTTCTTGACCACTAGCAGCGCCGTCCTCACAATCACAAGTGATATCAAAGACAGGTCCAATACTATCTTGTAGGCCAAGTGCTTTCAGAATTAACTTTTCACTACCTGCAAAATGCTCACAAGCTGGAATTAAAGGGAACGGTTTTTCACCGCCAAACAGTGCTTCATTTGGATGTACAGCCATCATTCATTTCCTTTTCGAGGTATTGCTACGGTGTAGTCTAAGTCTAGTACCACGTTTTGGTGGTAGTCTTGGTTGTTTTTAATATTCTCGAGTGCAGAAGGGGGCATGTTTTTTATGCCTACCATTCTTAAACGCAATGCACCCATGTCACTGCGGCCTGGCAAGTCCCATTTTTCTATCACTTCAGTCATGGTGTAGATGGTGTCGCCTGCAAACGTTGGATTAACATGCGTGCCACCATTAATTGCTAATATGCTTAAAGCGTTTTCTAAGCCTTCGTAGCTCAAAGCGCGGCAAGCAGAAATCACAACACCGCCATAAACCAGACGCTTTCCTATTGCTGAGCTTTGCATCAAATGAGCATCAAAATGCAGTCTGGCATTGTTTTGATAAAGTTTTGTTGCCAACGTATGGTCGCTATCATTAATCGTCATGCCTGCTGGATGATCTAGCCGCTCTCCAGCGCGATAGTCCTCCCAAAAGAATGGGCCGCCAGTCACATTGCTGATCTCATCATGTGTCTTCAAATAGTCAGGTAATCTGAGCTGTTTAGCAGAAACAAATGCGGGCAAATCTGGAATAACTGTCGCTGGGGCTTCTGACGAAGCTTGTTTTTTATGAACCATAACCCAGCGTACCCAACTAATTACCGGTAGGTTGTTCTGGTTGACTGAGGTAGAGCGAACCCAAACTACGCCACTTTTACCGTTTGAGTTTTGCTTCAAGCCAATTACTTTGCTGGATGTTGTTAGCGTATCACCAACAAAAACTGGTTGTGTGAATTGGACATCAGCATAGCCCAAATTTGCAATTGCATTCACTGAAATATCAGGTACTGTTTTACCGAATGCGATATGAAAGGCGAGTAAGTCATCAACTGGCGTGGTTTTGTACTCTAGACTTTGTGCAAATGGAACGCTGCAATGTAATGGGTTTCTTGCGCCAGTTAATGCGATATATAGAGCGCAGTCTCCTTCAGTAATGGTACGTGGGGTGGCATGATGAATGACTTCATTTAAAACAAAGTCTTCAAAAAAACGACCGCTGTTAATTTTAGCTGTATTTGACATTAGATAAACTCTTCTTCCAATTCTTGTATCATTTCACTTAGCTGAATAATTCGTTCTGCTGCAGCAATATGGTGGTTTTCTACAAACTTATCGTTTACAACCACTGTGCCTCTGCCTGCAGCTTGCGCCTCTTTCAAAGCTTTAATCACTTCTCTAGCATTTGCCACCTCAGTAGCTTTTGGAGTATAGGCATCATTGCTATACGCGATTTGTGCAGGGTGAATAATAGATTTCCCATCAAAGCCTAAATCTCTACCCAATCGGCAAGCATACTCAAATGCATGCATGTTCTTCAGGTCGCTTGCAATACCGTCAATAACACTTCTCTTGTAGGCGCGTGCGGCAAGCACTACCAACGACAGTGAAGTTAGTATTGCTGTTCGTTCAGGTGTGTAGCGAGCATGTAGTTGCGTAATCAAATCTGATGTCGCGATAACCATGCAAATAATACGGTCGGATGCGGATGCAATTTCTTTTGCATTTAAGACGGCCAAAGGGCTTTCGATCATAACCATAATTGGCATGTCGCTGCCACCCGCATCATCTAGCGCTTTTTGTGCTGCGAGGACATCTTCTTTTGACTCTATATTAGGGAATAGAATAGCGTCGGCGCCAATGTTGGCTACTGCTTTGATATCATCATGACCCCATTCTGAGTCTAAGTCATTTACCCGAATGATTACTTCACGCTGACCGTAACCCCCCGCTTTTACTGCCTCCACAATGTTAATGCGTGACTGTATTTTGGCATCAATCAATATTGGGTCACCTAAGTCTAGTATGACGGCGTCAGCAGCTAAGGTACGTGCACGGTCTAAATAGTGTTTGTTGCAACCTGGCACATAAAGCATAGAGCGTCTTGGTCTTATATGTTTATTCATCATGATGTCGGCTTGAATAATTAATAATGTTCGATTATATAGCTAATTAAATGTCTGTCAACATATATCTTATGTCTTATATAAGATATAAAATATATAGACAATCATTATTGTTGTATGATATAAAGTAACAAAATCATTTGTAATGGCGTAAGCCACAGGTAACAACGTTAATTTTTTTAACTACTTTTTGACTTATAGGTTGCTAGTATGGATAAACAGCTAAATTCGCCAAATTACCGTCCGCTTTATGATCAGATTAAAGTCTTGATTACACAGAGCCTAATCGGTGGGGAATGGCGTCCCGGTGAGATGATTCCGAGTGAGGTTGAATTGGCAGCCCGATACAAAGTTAGCCAAGGTACGGTTAGAAAGGCTATTGATAGTCTGGCAACAGAAAATATCGTCATTCGTCGTCAAGGTAAAGGTACATTTGTCGCGACGCATAAAGAGGATGACATAAAACTACGTTTTTTGCGTTTGACAGCAGAAACGGGTCAAAAGGAGTTGCTAAATAATGAGTTTATCTCCTGCACTAAATCTAAAGCAGGTGCATACATTGCAAAAATTCTAGAAATAAAAGCAAGCGCAACAATTATAGAAATTAAAAGGTTACTAACTTTTTCTGGTAGGCCATTAATACATGATCACATTATCGTGCCAGCACATGCTTTTAAAGGTTTAAATAAAGCAAAGGTTGAAGA
>JBNLAC010000029.1:0-30563 GCA_050301935.1 Methylophilaceae bacterium
AAGCCGTGATCACGGACATTAGGGAACTCCATGCCAGGTAATACACGTGCAGAATGACAAGGTAACACATCGCCATTTGCTGTCACAATCATGAAAACCTCACCCCAACCATTCATACATTTTTTGGGTCTGTCGCCGAAGTAGTCTGGTACGACGAAGAATATCTTCATTTTACTGCCAGACTTCTCTCTGAATTCATTTGTAATACGCTCTGCCTCTTCGACTTGCTCCTTGAGTGGCATTAGCTGGCTACGATTAACCAAAGACCAGCCATAATACTGGGTGTTGGCAAGCTCAATATAATCAGCCCCCAACGCTTCAGCCATCTCCAATATTTCTTTCATATGTCCAATGTTATAACGATGAATCACAACATTGAGTACCATCGGGTAGCCATGGCTTTTAATCATTGCAGCTACTTTTTTCTTTAGCTCGAATGTTTTGGTATTGGTAATGAAGTTATTAATTTCTTCCGTAATATCATGCATGGAAAGTTGTATATGATCCAAACCACCTTCTTTAAAAGCCTGAATACGCTTTTCGGTTAAGCCAACGCCAGAAGTAATCAAATTACTGTAGTAACCAAGCTTCTTGGCCTCAATGACTATCTCTTCAATATCATCTCTCAAAAGCGGCTCGCCACCAGATATCCCAAGTTGTATGGCACCCATTTTGCGCGCTTCACGTAAGGCTTTTATCCAGTGCTCTGTCGAGAGTTCATTTTGTGTGTGTTTGTTGTAGTCAGTTGGGTTGTAACAAAACGCACAATGTAATGGACAGCGATATGTCACTTCAGCTAATAGCCAAAGCGGTTGTGTTTGGGTGATGTTAGCAGCGACACCATTGTTCTTTTGACTTTCGCCTTGAACAGTTTTCTGTACCACTGACTCACCTAATGAATTTTGTGTCATTTGTTACTCCTATTGCTTAGCTAACTTTTGTTATCCAAGCTTTTCCTAATGCTAAATCAAACATACCGTATATATCCTTCTCTATATCTGGGGCATCGGGAAAAGCGGACTTTAGTTCGTTAACAATGTTGCCAACGGTGTTTTCACCGTTGACACGTTTCAAAATCTCGCCTGCACCACCATGCAATTTAACCATTCCCTCAGGAAAAAGAATAACATAGCTATTTTGCGCCTCTTCCCACTGAAAACGATGGTGTGGTGCTATCGCATAGATATCAGAATCTGATACGTTTTTGGTTTCACTCATTTACTTAATCTCTATAACAGGTTGCGGCGTATACGCCTGACCCTCTGTTGTAATTTTTGTTGATTGCAACATGATTGAATCTGCAATTACCCACAACACATTCAACTTAAACTGTAATATTTCTAATGCTCTCATTTGCATTTCACGTGACTGACTAAAGTAACTTAACGTCACGTCCAGCCCCTGCTCTACATCTCTTCTCGCTTCTGTGAGACGTTTTTTAAAGTAAACGAGCCCACTTTCATCTATCCAAGGGTACATACTTGGCCATGAGCTAATCCGCTGCTGATGGATGTGTGGCGCAAAAAGCTCAGTCAAGCTTGAGCATACACTTTCTTGCCATGGTCGTTGTTTTGCAAAATTAATATACGCGTCAACAGCAAATCTGACGCCTGGTGTAACCATTTCTAAACTGGTCACTTGTTCACGTGTAAGTCCAACTGCTTTTCCTAGCTGTATCCAAGCTTCAATACCGCCCATAGTATCGCCTACACCATCGTGGTCTGTGATACGCACAATCCATTGTCTGCGCACATCAACATCGGGGCAATTAGACAAAATTGCGCCATCTTTCATTGGTATCGCAATTTGATAATAAAAACGATTCGCTACCCAACTTTGTAATTGTTCTTTACTTAGTTTGCCTTCATACATCATCACATGAAATGGATGATAAATATGATAACCCTTACCCTTCTCGCGTAACTTTGCTTCAAATTCCTCACGAGACCATGGTTTTAAATTGTTGTTTGTTTCACTCATATTTAGATTCTCCTAAAGCGTAATATCCATACCGTCATAAGCCAACTCAATGCCTGCAGCATTCAAGATTGCTCGCTGTGGTGAATCTTCATTTAAAATTGGATTAGTGTTATTGATATGAATCAAAATTTTCCGTGGTTTTTCCATAGCATTCAGTATGCTCATGATGCCGCCCTCGCTGGACTGGTCCAAGTGTCCCATTTCAATAGCGCGCTTATTGCTGATCCCCTCTTTGGCCATTTCATCATCCGTCCAAACAGTTCCATCCACTAATATACAATCGGCATTACGCATATACTCCAGTACATGAGGCTCCGCTACACCTAGTCCAGGCGCATAAAATAGGCTCTTACCTGTGCGAGTGTCTTTTATGTTCATCCCAACATTATCTCCTGGCACCGTGTTATCTCTGTGAGGCGAGTATGGTGGCGCATTGCTTAGCAAAGGCACAGCGATAAACTCAATACCCTCAGCTGTTGGGATCGTAAATGTTGATTGATCTGTCGCTATTTCATGGTGATTAATGCCACGGAAATGCTCGAATATATTAAATATTGGGAAACCAGTGGTTAAATCGTCTTTCACAGCGTCTGTGCAATATATATCCCAAGGCTTATTGTGTTCACGTAGTGTTAATAAGCCAGTTACATGATCAATTTGTGCATCAGTTATCACTATTGCCGTTATCGCAGTATCACGTACTTGCCGTGCTGGTTGGAAAGCGGGGAAGTCATCTAATTGTTTCTTTATGTCTGGCGATGCGTTGAATAGTATCCAATCCGTACCATTGGCACTGACTGCAATTGAGGATTGCGTACGCGGTGTTGCCTTAATTGTTCCAGCACGGACACCTTTACAGTTCTCACAATTGCAATTCCATTGTGGGAATCCGCCGCCAGCACCTGAGCCTAATACATGTATATACATAATCTTTGTTAACTTTACTAAAAATTTAAATTTTACGCTGATACACGCAAAATGATATTAAATAAACTAATTTGGAGTATCCAATTAACGATTGCAAATATACATGGTTACTTCAAAGCCAAAACGCATTTCAGTTATTGCTGGTGTTGTCCACATCATAACTCTCCTCATAAAAAATTATTAAAAACCATAATTGTAGGAGTGATATGGTACGCATTGGTTTCAAAACACCCCTGCTATCTACAATGAGTTCTAGCTAGTGATTTTCATGATGCTTAGTAGCACTCATAAAAAAAGCGCCTACTTTAGGCGCTTTAAAGCAAATCTATTTCTTTTCTCGTCTGTTTTTTCGTCTGGTTCTGACCGCCTTAGCCAGGTTATTTAGTAGCACTTCGGTATCCTCCCAGCCTAAACAGGCATCCGTGATCGACTTACCGTATTCAAGCTCGCAACCTGGTGAATAGGCTTGCTTACCAGCTTTTAAATGCGACTCAATCATTACGCCAGCAATGCGTTCATCTCCATCCGAAAGTTGCTGAGCGACATTAGCCGCAACTTGAATTTGCCGCTCATAAATTTTTTGACTATTGGCATGACTACAATCAATCATTAATCGTTGTGGTAACCCCGCAGCAGCAAGAAGCCTACTTACATCATCAACATGGTGCGCTTCATAGTTTGGTGTTTTTCCGCCGCGTAAAATAACATGACAATCTTCATTTCCGCTAGTAACAATAATTGCTGACTCACCCTGTTTTGTCACGGATAAAAAGCGGTGTGGGCTACTCGCTGTTTTTATCGCATCAATTGCAACTCTTACACCACCATCAGTACCATTTTTAAAACCTACTGGGCAAGAAAGACCTGACGCGAGCTCTCTATGCACTTGTGATTCTGTGGTGCGTGCTCCGATTGCACCCCAGCTGACTAAGTCTGCTGTATATTGCGGCGTTATTGTATCCAAAAATTCCATGCCAGCAGGCATTCCTAATTCATTCACATCTAACAAAAATTGGCGTGCTTTTTCCAAGCCTAGATTAATGTCATAGGTACCATCAAGCTTAGGGTCATTAATCAAGCCCTTCCAACCCACCGTTGTTCTTGGTTTTTCGAAATAGACTCGCATTACGATTAACAAATCATCAGATAATTCACTTCTCACCGCCAGCAAGCGACGCGCATACTCCAGTCCAGCCTTTGTGTCATGAATAGAACAAGGCCCCACAACAACTAATAAACGGTCATCCTCACCATGCAGCACGCGATGTACTGCAGCTCTTGTCGCTATGATGTTGTTTGTGCTGGTTGTACTTTCTTTTAGTTTTTCAATGAGTTCGACTGGCTTGATTAGCTCTTTCACCTGAACTATGCGAACATCATCTGTTGCCAACTTCTCAAATTGTTGCTTTTCGTATTCAGTCATTCGTTTTTAATATCGTCGTTAACACTTCTAAAAAGCGTTGATTTTCAGAAAAAAGTCCTATGCTCACCCGAAGATAATCGGTCATCTCATAATTCGCCACTGGGCGAACAATAATGCCATTTTCAAGCAGCTTTTGATTGATCACTGCTGCATTATTAACTTTAAAACTAATAAAGTTTGCATATGAGTCAATATAAGTTAAGCCTAACTGATCAAACCCTTGTGTAAGCTGCAACATGCCAGCTTGATTAGCAGCATAACTACGCGCAACAAATTCATCATCAGCAAGGGATGCTATCGCAGCTGCTTGCGCAATCGAGTTAACATTGAATGGCTGACGCACCCGATTCAAAATATCTGCTACAGCGGCGTGCATTAAACCGAAACCTACCCTTAAACCTGCTAGACCGTATGCTTTTGAAAAAGTGCGTGAGATAATCAAATTATCAAACTCATTTAGCCAACTGATTGCCTCTGATTTATCATCAGATGACAAATACTCATCATAGGCCTCATCTAACACTACTAATACATTTTTTGGTACATTTTGCAAAAATGCTTTTAACGTTGCTTTATCAATCAGCGTACCAGTAGGATTATTCGGGTTTGCAATAAAAACTAAACGCGTTTTATCAGTGATTGCTTTGATAAATCCATCTAGATCATGTGCAAATGCTTTTGCAGCAACAACAACCCCTTTAGCACCCACTGCCTGTGTAACAAGTGGATATACAGCAAACGCATGTTGCGAAAAGATAGCCTCATCACCTTGCTTTAAAAAAGCACGCGCACACAACTCTAAAATATCATTAGATCCATTACCAAACACTATCTGATCTGCGCCAACACTATACTTTTTACTTACCGCCTCTCGCAATGCAAAGCTGTTTCCATCTGGATACCGCGCTATGTCAGTTATAGCATCTTCAATCGCTAGCTGTGCTTTTGGACTGATACCCAAAGGATTTTCATTAGAAGCCAACTTGATAATGTCTGATTCACTGATACCAAAAGCTCTTGCAATCTCTGAAATAGGCTTACCACCTTGGTAAGGGGCAATAGCTCGGATATAGTCTGGTGCTAGGTTTGAAATATTCATGATTTATTAAACAACCGCAACTGGATATGAGCCAAGCACCTTTACAACAGAAGCACGCTGCTCTAATTCAGCGATTGCTGCTTTTACTTTGTCATCGGATTGATGCCCCTCTATATCTATAAAGAAAACATAATCCCATAAGCCTTGTTTCGAAGGTCTGGATTCTAGCTTTGTCATACTTACCCCTAAGCGGGCTAGTGGCTCCAGGAGGTTAAACATTGCGCCTGGTTTGTTTTTTGTGCTTAAGGCTAAGGATGTTTTATCTTGACCTGATGGCGCTACATCATGCTTACTTAACACTAAAAAGCGTGTCGTATTCTTAGGGTCATCCTCTATATTTTCAGCTAGCACATTAAGATTAAATAGTTCTGCTGCGCGTTTGCTTGCAATTGCAGCTGCAAAAGTACCATCAGTTGAGACAAGGTCATGTATCATTTGCGCTGCATAAGCATTACTCGTAACAGCCTCTCTCTGTGCAGTAGGAAGCGTTCTATTAAGCCACTCATGACACTGAGATAAGGACTGCCCATGTGAGAACACATGCGATATTTTATTGATATCGGTCTGCTTTGAGAGCAAACAATGATGAATTGGCAAAGTAACTTCGCCACAAACCTTTAAAGTACTGGCCAACAACAAGTCTAACGTTAGCCCAACAGCTCCTTCCGTAGAGTTCTCCACTGGCACTACGGCATAATCAGCCTGATCAGCCTCAAGAGTACGAAACACCTCATCTATTGTCCCACAGACTATTGCATTTCGACCCAATCCAAACTGCTTTAGAGCCGCCTCTTCGGTGTAAGTACCAAGTGGCCCTAAGAATGCTATTGATAGTTCTTTTTCAAGGGCACGGCAGTTAGACATGACAGCACGGAAAATATTGCTTACAGCTTCACTTGAAAGCGGCCCTGTATTGAGTTCCTGCATAGTACGTAACACCTGCGCTTCTCGCTCTGGCCGATAAATAACACCATCTTCTTTTACATGCCCAATTTTACGCGCAAGGTTTGCACGCTCATTTACAAGCTTGAGAATTTGTGCGTCAATCGCATCAATTTCTTCTCTATATTTTTTCAATAAATCAGACATTTAAAATATATATTTAATGTGTTTTCTCAAATATTTTCATGTATTCTACTAATGCCTGCACGCCTTCAATCGGCATGGCATTATATATACTAGCACGCATACCACCCACTGAGCGATGCCCTTTTAGCTGTAATAAGCCTGCTGTTTCTGCACCCGCTAAAAATGCGGCATTAAGCGATTCATCTTTTAATGTAAATGGGATATTCATACGCGAGCGATTTTTTATTGCAACATCATTAGAGTAAAAATCGGTTGAATCAATATATTCATATAATAATTGTGCTTTTTTGATGTTTGTTTTTTCTATCGCTGTAACGCCACCCTGCTCAATTAGCCATTCAAATACAAGTCCAGCAATGTAAATCGAATAAGTAGGTGGCGTATTAATCATGCTTTGGTTATCAGCTTGTGTTTTCCAATTAAATACGCTTGGTGTTTGTGTAGCAGCAAGTCCCAGCAAATCTTCACGTACAACCACAATACACAAGCCTGCTGGCCCAATGTTTTTTTGCGCACCTGCATAAATAACACCATACTGACTTACATCAATTGGCCTAGATAGTATATGTGATGACATGTCGGCCACTATCGGTACATTGCCTGCATCCGGCAGCGCTTCAAACTCAACACCATTAATAGTTTCATTTGTGCATATGTGCAGATAAGCAGCATCAGCGTGCATTTGCCATTCTGAAAAATCTGGAACATAAGTATATGGATTACTTTCTGTCACAATATTGATATTACCAATCACCTTTGCTTCATCTGCGCTTCGCTGGCTCCAGCTACCAGTAATTGCGTAATCTGCGCTTTTCCCGTTTAACAGATTAAGTGGGATCATCACATTCTCAGCAATGGCACCCCCTTGTAAAAATAAAACTTTATAGTTGCTTGGGACGCCAAGTAAAGCACGAAAATCATCCTCTGTCTTGGCTAATATACTCAAAAACTCTTTACCACGATGTGACATCTCCATAACCGACATACCACTACCGTGCCAATCAAGCATTTCAGCTTGCGCGCGCTGCAGCACTACTTTTGGTAAAACAGCTGGACCAGCTGAAAAATTATAAATTGCTTGCATCGATATCCTTATTCTTCTTCGTCTGTTTCGACAACTTTTTCCAATCCAGACAACTTCTCGCCCTGCCCTAAATTGATCAGCGTGACACCTTGTGCTGCTCGTCCCATATCTCGAATCTCTTTCACACGCGTGCGTATTAATACACCGCCAGTGGTGATAAGCATAATTTCATCATCAGCGCTAACTAAACGTGCCGCAATTGCCGCACCATTGCGTTCGCTGATAGCAATAGCCTTAACACCCTGTGTGCCGCGTCCTGAATGTCGGAAATCTTTTAAGACTGTCCGTTTTCCATAGCCGTTTTCAGTTGCTACTAAAACTGATTGCTGATCATCATCTGCAATAAGCAAGGACAATACTTGTTGTTTTGGTCCCAGCTTCATACCGCGCACGCCGCGTGTTGCACGCCCCATTGGGCGGACATCATCTTCGCTAAACCATACGGCCTTACCTGCATCTGAAACAAGAACAATATCATTTTCACCATTGGTTATTTCTGCACCAATCAAAAAGTCACCATCATCAAGCTTAATCGCAATAATGCCTGACTTGCGAGGTTTAGAGAATTCAGATAAGGCAGTTTTCTTAACCGTACCCTTAGCGGTTGTCATGAAAATAAATTCATTATCAGTAAATGCTTTAACAGGTAGGATTGCATTTATCTTTTCACCTTCCGCTAATGGAAACAAGTTCACAATTGGCTTACCCCTACCTATACGGCTTCCCTGAGGCACTTCATAGACTTTTAACCAATACACTTGACCTAAACTACTGAAACACAGTATGTAATCATGTGTATTCGCAACAAACAACTTATCAATAAAGTCATCTTCTTTGGTTGGTGCCGCTTGCTTGCCCCTGCCACCACGTCGCTGCGCACGATATTCTTCCAGCAGTTGAGATTTAATATATCCCGTATGTGAAAGTGTTACCACCACGTCTTGTGGCGCAATTAAATCTTCAAGTGATAAATCTTGTGTATTTTCTACAATCTCACTACGACGTTTATCACCAAACTGTTTTGCAATTTCTGCCATTTCTTCTGCAATCATCGTAGTTACTCGTGCTGGCGTTGCCAAAATATCAAGTAAATCAGCAATCACATCCATGATTTCCTTATACTCATTAACCACTTTGTCTTGTTCTAAGCCTGTAAGTCTTTGCAAGCGCATTTGCAAAATCTCTTGAGCTTGAATATCAGAAAGTTTATATCCATCTGGAGTTAACCCAAAGTCGACCGACAGTCCTTCAGGCCTTGATGCCTCCATTGCTGCTCGCTTCAGCATTTCTTCCACAACTGGCGAATGCCATGTTCGCGCCATCAATTGCTGCTTAGCTTCTGGGGGGGTTGGCGCTGCTTTAATGATTGCAATCATTTCATCAACATTTGCAAGTGCAACGGCAAGACCCTCAAGTACATGACCACGATCACGCGCCTTTCTCAACTCGAACACGGTACGCCGCGTGATGACTTCACGGCGGTGGCGTAAAAATGCTTCTAGGATTTGTTTTAGGTTCAGTAAGCGTGGCTGTCCATCAATCAAAGCAACCATATTCATACCAAACGTATCTTGTAGCTGTGTTTGCTTATAGAGATTATTGAGAATTACTTCTGGCACTTCGCCACGTTTTAATTCAATGACAACGCGCATACCTGATTTATCAGACTCATCGCGAAGATCAGAAATACCTTCTATTTTCTTATCATTAACTAACTCTGCGATCTTTTCAATCATCGTTTTTTTATTAACTTGATATGGAAGTTCATCAATGATAATTGCCTGACGATTGCCACTTTTATCAATATCTTCAAAGTGGGTGCGCCCACGCATGACAACACGCCCACGTCCTGTTCGATAACCTTCTCTGACACCAGTAGTTCCGTAAATAATGCCAGCCGTTGGGAAGTCAGGTGCTGGCATCAAATCAATCAACTCATCTATTGATATTTCTGGATTTTTTAGTAATGCCAAACTGGCATCAAGCACCTCATTAAGATTATGTGGTGGGATATTTGTCGCCATACCAACCGCAATGCCAGAACTACCATTAATCAGCAAGTTAGGAATCCGAGCTGGCATTATCAGCGGTTCATTCTCTGAACCATCATAGTTAGGGCCAAAATCGACTGTTTCTTTTTCGATATCGGCTAGCAACTCATGAGCAATTTTTGCCATACGAATTTCGGTATATCGCATGGCAGCAGCATTATCGCCATCCACTGAACCAAAATTACCTTGCCCGTCTACCAACATATAGCGCAAAGAAAAATCCTGCGCCATACGAACAATTGTGTCATATACAGCTGTATCACCATGTGGATGGTATTTACCAATCACGTCACCAACAATACGGGCAGACTTTTTGTACGGTTTGTTATAGTCATTATTTAACTCATGCATAGCAAAAAGCACACGCCTATGTACTGGCTTCAATCCATCACGAACATCCGGCAAAGCCCTACCAACAATCACACTCATTGCGTAATCAAGGTAAGATCGGCGCATTTCATCTTCTAAACTAATTGGCAGGGTTTCTTTTGCGAATTGATCCATGATTTATTCCGTCATTGTTCCGTATTTATAAGATAGGACTGCAACTTTTATAAGCGCATTTTTATAAGATTTATAACCTATAAATTCTAACATGTTTAGCCAACCAGAGCAGTTTTTTACGTAATTATTACAACAAAAAACGGGGCCACTAAGAGCCCCGTTTTTAAATCAATTACTTATCAGGTAAGTAATGCTAAATCAGCTTTTAAATCATCAACGTGCTCAAGCCCTACAGCAATTCGAATCAAACTATCTTTTACACCAGATGCGGCTCTTGCTTCAGCACTTACTCGACTGTGAGTTGTAGTAGCTGGGTGCGTAATAGTTGTTTTAGCATCACCCAAGTTAGCCGTAATGGAAATCATTCTTGTAGCATCAATCAATGCCCATGCAGCATCCTGCTCTGTTTGTCCTGACTTTGGTTTAACTTCAAAACTAACAATACCCCCACCGTTTTTCTGCTGACGCATTGCGAGTGTATGCTGTGGGTGTGACTTGAGACTAGGATAAAAAACACAATTGACTTGCGGTTGCGACTCTAACCATGACGCTAATTCAAAAGCTTTTTGCGCATGTGCCTCCATGCGAATTGGTAAAGTTTCCAATCCCTTTAGGAAAACCCATGCATTAAACGCGCTCATTGTAACACCCGCTGTTCGCAAAAACCCATATACTGGCTCCATGAGCTCCCTAGAGCCTAATACTGCTCCACCAAGGCAGCGGCCTTGTCCATCAATATATTTAGTCGCAGAATGAATGATGATGTCTGCACCAAAATCTAGTGGCTTTTGGATGACAGGGGTGCAAAAGCAGTTATCGACAGCTAAATATGCGTTTATGCTGTGAGCAAGATCAGCCAAAGCCTGAATATCACAGACTTCGGTTAATGGGTTAGATGGGGTCTCTACAAAAAAAAGCTTGGTATTGCTCTTTATTGCTGATTGCCAGGCATTTATATCTGTCAAAGAAACCAAAGTTACTTCCAAACCCCAGCGTTTTAAAATATTGGTAAATAGCTGGACAGAAGTGCCAAATAAACTTTGTGACGCGATGACATGATCACCTGCTGAGCAAACACCCATCACACATGCTAATATTGCTGACATACCGCTTGCTGTAGCAACGCATTGCTCTGCGCCTTCCATTGCAGCCAATTTATCTTGAAAGGCGGTAACTGTAGGGTTAGTAAAGCGCGAATAAATATTGCCTATTTCATCACCAGAAAACCGAGCAGCTGCTTGTGCAGCACTATTAAACCGAAAGCTAGAGTTTAGAAATATGGCTTCTGAGTTCTCACCTAACTCGGTTGGTGCATTACCAGCTCTGACACTGATAGTTTCAAGGTGATATTTATTGTTCATTAACTACTCTCTTTTGTGAATCTTTTGGGTATTAAAAAACCCGTTATAGCTCATTACAGCTAAAACGGGTTTTGTATTTCTCGCTTTAGCAGGATTTATTATGCGCCCGCAAGCTGAGTAAGGCTTTGTTTAAATTTGGCCACTCAAATCAGCGCACCTTCATTAAATGCCAATTACTTTAGTAAGTCAAGTCTAAAATTAAAAAAATGTGAATAATAGCAAATTACTATTTACGCAGAAGCTGCAAGTTTAAGTTTTGTTTTTTCCAACTTTATTTGACTAACAGGAATCTGGTGATTATCTTCTGGATAATCGTTCTTCAGCCCTTCGAATTTGAAGGAATTCATCACGTCTACTACACGCTCTTGATCATCGTCTAACCCAACCCACAATGGTAACCTTAACAATCTATCTGAAACTGCATTTGTATGCTCCATGCTGCCCGACACGCGTCCAAATTTAGCCCCTGCTGGTGCAGAATGCAGAGGAATATAATGAAATACAGGGTGTATGTTATCTGATTTAAATTTGCGAATTAGTGCCGTTCTCTCAGCAAGTGAATTGAGTATCACATAATACATATGAGCATTATGCGTACACCCCTCTGGAATGGAGGGCCTTTGGATAAGACCTTTTTGCTCCAAGTGTTCAAATGCATCATGATATTTATTCCAAATATCCATGCGTTTTTGCGTAATCTCTTCAGCACATTCTAGTTGCGCAAGTAAGAACGCGGCAGTATCTTCTCCTGGCAGGTAAGATGAGCCAATGTCTTGCCAAGTATATTTGTCTACCTGTCCACGATAAAACTGACTGCGGTTTGTTCCTTTTTCACGAATAATTTCTGCTCGTAGTGAAAACTCTTCTTCGTTGACTAGGATCGCACCACCCTCACCTGAAATAATATTTTTTGTTTCATGGAAAGAATATGCGCCTATATGCCCAATTGAACCTAATGCCTTACCTTTATAGCTAGACATTACACCTTGTGCGGCATCCTCAATGACTAAAAGATCGTGCTTTTTAGCAATCTGCATAATGGTGTCCATTTCACACGAAACACCTGCATAGTGCACCGGCACAATCGCTTTCGTTCTGTTTGTTATCGCTGCTTCTATTAAGTTCTCATTGATGTTTAGCGTATCAGGACGAATATCCACAAAAACAGGAATGCCACCACGTAGTACAAAGGCATTGGCCGTTGAAACGAAAGTGTAAGATGGCATAATCACTTCGTCGCCTGGCTGAATATCCGCCAGCAATGCGGCCATTTCTAATGCAGCAGTACAGGAGTGTGTTAATAACGCTTTTTTTGTTTTGGTTTTTTGTTCAAGCCATGCGCTTGATTGCTTGGTAAAAAACCCATCTCCTGACAAATTTCCAACAGCATGTGATTGTTTAATATAGTCAATCTCTTTACCAGTAAGATATGGTTTATTAAATGGCACCTCACGCATAGTTTTCCCCAGTTAAATATTAAGCTTTGTCACCCAATTAGCAACGTTCAATATGTAACTGCACAAACAATGCCAAGCAATTAGCTTAATTTAGCTCTTTTTAATCAATAGCTTATAATTATTATAATTATTATTTTGCGAGTTTGCTGTTAAATCTCGACAATTTCGTCGTCGACTCGACAGTTGAAAGATTAAAACGTTAGTTGCATTAGTACACAATAACCCATTTGGGTAGTATGAAATTAGTTGAGAGTTAATAATAAAAAATAAGCCACTATATTAATAGTGGCTTATTTTTTAGGATGCACGCTCTAGTAGGTCATCTTCTTCACCACCAACCAAATTTAAATCCATTTGTGTTGTTGAGTTTGGTGGTCGTTGGGTTTGCACAGCATCACCCCGTAATGCCTCAATCCGATCTAAGTAAGTAACATCAACATCACCAGTAACATAATGTCCATCAAAACAGCTTGAATCAAAATCCTGAATATTAGGGTTGAGCCTCAATACTATATCTTCTAATGCATCTAAATCTTGATAAATGAGCGCATCTGCGCCTATCTCTTGGCATATCTCCTCATCCGTACGTCCAGTCGCCAATAACTCTTCACGACTGGGCATATCAATACCATATACGTTCGGGAATCTGACAGGAGGTGCCGCTGATGCAAAATAAACTTTTCGCGCTCCTGCATCACGTGCCATTTGTACAATTTGCTTTGAAGTAGTGCCACGCACAATAGAGTCGTCAATGAGCAATACATTTTTGCCAGCAAACTCTACACCAATCGGATTAAGTTTCTGTCTTACAGATTTTTTGCGTAAAGCTTGTCCAGGCATGATGAATGTCCGACCGATATAGCGATTTTTTATAAAGCCTTCTCGGTACTCTAAGCCTAACGCCAAGCCAACTTGCAGCGCACTTGGCCTACTAGTGTCTGGTATCGGGATTACGACATCAATATCTAAATGAGCCCACTCTCTCTTGATTTTTTCAGCTAACCTTGACCCCATATCTAAACGTGTTTGATAAACAGAGACACCATCGATTAAAGAGTCTGGTCTAGCCAAGTAGACATATTCAAAAATACAGGGGGTTAGTTGCGCATTATCAGCACATTGGCGACTGAATAAATTGCCATCCATATCAATAAATACCGCTTCTCCTGGCTCAACATCACGCATCAAGGTAAAGCCAAGCACATCTAGCGCAACACTTTCTGAGGCAACAATATATTCTGTGCCTTTTTCCGTTTCCATCTTTCCGATTACCAGCGGACGAATCCCATGTGGATCGCGAAAGGCAAGTAAACCGAAGTCGGCTATCATCGCTACAACCGCGTAAGCGCCTTTGCAACGGCGATGTACACGACTCACTGCATCAAACACCATATCTGTATTGAGCACAGCGCTTTTAGATGTTTTTTCAATCTCATGCGCTAACACATTTAGCAACACTTCAGAATCGGACGTGGTATTAATGTGCCGCAAGTCTTGGCGGAACACTTCTGATTTGAGCTGTTCAGAATTGGTCAAATTCCCGTTATGTCCGAGCACTATACCAAATGGAGAGTTTACGTAAAAAGGTTGGGCTTCTGCTGCGCTAGAGGAGCCAGCAGTTGGATAACGCACATGGGCAATACCAGCATTACCAATTAAACTGCGCATATGTCGTGTTTGAAATACATCTTTTACCAAACCATTACTTTTGTGCATAAAAAATGTATTACCATCACAGGTGACAATGCCAGCGGCATCTTGCCCTCGATGTTGAAGTACCAACAAACCGTCATACAACAGTTGATTAACTGGATTTTTGCCTACAATCCCAATAATTCCGCACATAGTTCAGTGTCGTCCTTTAGCAAAGCGCTATTAAATCATAAAATCAATCAAACTTAACATGTTTGGTAACACTATATGGTATCCAAGGAAAAGTCGATTTAACTAATACTTCTAGTGGAGAGCTCAGCATAGCATCTGTCCACATTTTTTCTTTTGGTAAACTGGTTAAGCCTGCTAAAAAAACCAATACGCATACAATTAGCACTCCTTTTGCAAAACCAAAAAGAATACCCAAAAAACGATTTAGCCAACCCAGACCTGCTTTACTGATAATGCTTGATATTGCAATTGATAAGAGGCTATTAATAAATAATACAGCAATTAAAAGTATCAAAAAGGCCGCTAGTGTCTTTAAAGCTTCTGTAGGTATATCTTGTGGAAGTATGGGAGACAACATCGATGAATATGTTTTCGCCACATAAAACGCTACAAGCCACCCAAAAATTGCAAGCATCTCCTTAACCACACCCCGCATCATACTCACAATAATGGAGATGCCAATGATGGCAAGCACCATATAATCAAAGCTTGTCAATTAATTAAAACCTTCACTTCTGACTAACAACCATACCTGCTAAACCTGCATCCTTAATATTTTGCAAGGCAATTGCTGCTTCATTTCTTTCACTGAAACTTTCGGTGCGTAAGCGCGTTTTAACACCAGTATCGGTAGTTATCTTCTCTGTTAACGACCGATAACCTAAATCATTTAATTTGAGTTGCAGTTTTTTAATATTCTCAGGATTAGAAAAAACACCTATCTGGACATAATAGCCATTGCCATTTGCTGCTTCTGTACTTGTTTTTGGTGTTACTTTTGTTTCAGGCTTTTCTGTTTTTGTAGCTTCCGCAGTGACTGGAGGTTTATCTACATCAGGCAGTTCTAGTGACTCTTTTAAAACAGTGTCTTCATTAAGAGGCTGTTGAATAATCACCTCTTCAACATCAGCCAAATTTTCCGTCTCAACTCCTACAGAAGCCTCCATATCAGATGGTGATGGCGACATAATAATCTCGACATCCTCTTGAACTGCTTTTTCACGATCTTCTAGCATCATGGGTAAAATAATAACCATCAGCAATACTAATGCTATTGCACCGACCAAACGACGACGCGCCCGTTTTTTAAAACTCAGACCTGGGTCAACTTGATCGTTTTGCATGATTTATCTTCCTTGCACTGTTAATACTTCAATAGCATCTGCCACTGTATAGAATGAGCCGAATACGATAATTCTATCATTTTTACCTACATCGATACAGGCACTACGTAACGCTTTAGCCACGCTATCAAAACATTTGATATTGCCTTTTGCTTCAGGTAATAAATAAGACTCCAGCTCTGTAGCCTTAGCCCCACGTGGGTTCTGAGTATCTGCTAGGTACCAAACAGATATGTACGGTAAAAGCTCTTGCGTTACCTGTTCAATATCCTTGTCAGCCAACATGGCGAAAACACCTAAAGTACGCCCTTTACACGGGTGCTTTATCAAGTTTTGCACTAGCGATTTAGCTGCTTGTGGGTTATGTGCTACATCTAAAATCACTTCAGGGCTTTTGCTTATGGTGTAGAAGCGACCCAGTAATGTTACATTAGCTAATGCATTCTTGATTGCATCTAATGTGACTGGTAGTTCTTCTGTAAGGCTTCTTACGGCACTAATGGCACAGGCTGCATTATTAAGTTGAAAATCCCCTTGCAGTGCCAGCCTAGGTAATATTAGCTGGTCTTGGCCGACTTGATATATCCAACCATCCTCTATCTTTTCTACTTTAAAATCACGGTGAATTAACAAAAGATTGGCACCGATTTCAGAAGCATAGATTACTAGGCTATCTGGTGGGTTATCATCTCCGCAAATAGCAGGTTTACCCTTGCGATAAACACCTGCTTTTTCCGCAGCAATTTTTTCTCTTGTATCTCCTAAATAATCTGTGTGATCTAAATCAATGCTCGTTACGATTGAGCAACTAGGCTCGAAAGCATTTACTGCATCCAAGCGCCCTCCCATACCTACTTCAAGCAAGATAACATCAAGCTTTGATTGCGAAAAATGCCAAAGTGCTGCCAATGTACCCATTTCGAAGTAAGTTAGCACGACTTCACCGCGTGCCGCTTCAACAGCAGAAAATGCTGAGCACAAATCATCATCGGAAATATTCTGCAGGTTGACTCTTACACGTTCGTTGTAATGCAGTAGATGTGGAGAAACATAGGCGCCAACACGATAGCCTGCTTTCGAATATATATGTTCAAGCATTGCGCAGGTTGAACCTTTACCATTAGTACCTGCAATACTAATAATTGGTGGCAAAGGCTCGAGTGCTAAGTGGCTGACAACCTCATTCACTCTGTCTAGCCCCATTTCAATAGATTTAGGATGCAGAGCCTCAATATAAGCCAACCACTGGTCTAATGTAGCAGGCTTTTTTATTTGGTTGTTCACTGAAAGTAGCTGCTAGAGGCAATTAAACTGCGTGCATCAAACTAGCCAATATATTTTTAAGTGTCTCGCGCATTTCACGGCGGTCGATAATGACATCAATAGCACCATGCTCTAGCAGAAACTCAGCTCGCTGAAAACCATCAGGTAATGTTTCGCGAACTGTCTGCTCAATAACGCGTGGTCCAGCAAAACCGATTAATGCATTCGGTTCTGCAATGATTACATCTCCTAACATTGCAAAGCTAGCGGAGACACCGCCCATAGTAGGATCAGTCAAAATCGAAATAAAAGGTAAGCCAGCTTCTGACAATTTGGTTAATGCTGCACTTGTTTTTGCCATTTGCATCAGAGACAACAAACCTTCTTGCATCCTTGCGCCGCCACTTGCAGCAATACAAATAAATGGTGTTTTGTGTTCTATTGCGGCATTCACCCCTCTAACAAAGCGCTCACCAACAACAGAACCCATGGACCCACCCATAAATTTAAACTCAAAAGCAGCTATCACTACAGGTAGCTCCAAGATACTACCTTTTTTTACTACTAACGCATCAAGCTCATTCACTGCCTTCTGTGCTTCTTTCATGCGCTCTGTGTATCGTTTACTATCTTTAAACTTTAGTGAATCGATAGGTGTAACTTTTTCACCGATTTCCACTTGATTGTCAGGGTCGAGTATAAAGTTGATTCTCTGTCTTGCCGAAATACGGTTATGATGACCACATTCCGGACAAACTTCTAAATTCGTTTCTAAGTCTGTTTTATATAATACAGACTGACAGGCATCACACTTACTCCATAGTCCTTCGGGCATACTGCGCTTCTGTACGCTCCCGACAACGTGTTGAATCTTTTGTGGAATCTTATCTAACCAGCTCATAGCTACCCCAATGTTGTTTTAATCGATTGCTGAACGCAATTCTTGTATTAAATTACCAATATTCTCTATCAATGTGTCTTCAGTAGATGCTTCGATAGTAGACACAGTGCGACTTCCTACAACAACTGCATCGGCAAATGCTGCAATTGATTTCGCCGTCGCAGCATCTTTTACACCAAAACCAACGCCAATAGGCAAATCAGTCTGCGTTCTAATATCGGCAACCCGTGATTTTACCTCATTTATATCAAGATTTGCTGCGCCAGTAACGCCTTTAAGGGACACATAATATAGAAACCCTGTCGCTTGCTTGACTACTAAATCGATTCGTTTTTTTTCAGTTGTTGGCGAAAGTAAAAAAATACTATCGATATCGTGCTTATTTAATTCAGCTATAAAATCATGGCACTCTTCTGGTGGGTAATCAACAGTCAATACACCATCAACCCCCGCCTCTTTCGCTTTCTCTGCGAATACTGCAGTCCCCATTGCTTCAATTGGATTTGCATAGCCCATTAAAACAACTGGAGTATCCTGATCCTTTAAGCGGAACGTCTTCACCAAATCTAACACTTTCCGTAAACCGACTTTGTGGGCTAACGCCCGCTCACTTGCACGCTGTATCACAGGGCCATCAGCCATTGGATCTGAAAACGGCACGCCTAACTCAATAATATCGGCACCATTTTTGACCATGGTATGCATCAGTTCTACGGTAAAATCAGGGTGCGGATCTCCTGCTGTTATGTATGGAATAAGTGCTTTTTTATGATTTGCTTTTAGTGCGGCAAAAGTTGATTGAATACGTGACATAGTTTGAAAATTCTAATTTTTATAAGGTGATGTTAGCTAGCTTGGCAACAGTATTAATATCTTTGTCGCCACGACCAGAAAGATTGACTAAAATAATTTCATCTTTACGCATTTCTTTTGCCATTTTTTCAGCATGAGCTAAGGCATGACTGGATTCAAGCGCAGGAATGATACCTTCTGTTCTACATAAACTGTGAAATGCAGCCATTGCCTCATCATCAGTAATACCGACGTATTCAGCACGTTTGATATCTTTTAACCATGCGTGCTCAGGTCCAACCCCAGGGTAATCCAAGCCAGCCGATATTGAGTGCGTCTCGATGATGTTGCCATCTTCATCTTGCATTAAATATGTTCTGTTACCATGTAATACACCAACAGCGCTATTCGTGCTTAGCGGAGCAGCATGAGCACCAGTTTCTAATCCGTGGCCAGCAGCCTCAACGCCAATGAGTCGCACATTTGGCACATCAATATAAGGGTAGAATATTCCCATAGCATTAGAACCGCCTCCTACACATGCAACAACGGCATCTGGTTGTCGACCTACCATCTCTTGCATTTGCACTTTGGCCTCTGTACCAATTACCGCCTGAAAGTCCCTAACCATCATCGGATAAGGATGTGGCCCAGCGACTGTTCCAATAATATAGAAGGTGTTAGAAATATTAGTGACCCAATCACGCATCGCTTCATTGAGCGCATCTTTAAGTGTTTTCGAACCACTTTCAACTGGTACAACAGTTGCACCAAGTAATTTCATTCTAAAAACGTTGGGGGCTTGTCGTTTAACATCCTCACTTCCCATGTAAACAACGCACTCTAACCCCAGACGCGCAGCGATTGTTGCCGTTGCTACACCATGTTGGCCTGCGCCAGTCTCGGCAATGACTCTCGGCTTACCCATACGTTTAGCAAGCAAGGCCTGTCCAATCGTATTATTTACCTTGTGTGCGCCTGTATGGTTTAGGTCTTCGCGTTTAAGGTAAATTTGAGCACCACCAACCTTGTCAGACCAGCGCTGTGCATGATAAATTGGACTTGGCCTTCCAACAAAGTGTTTTAAATCATAGGCGTATTCAGCTAAGAATGTTGGATCATGCCGATATTTCTCATACATTACTCGTAATTCTTCAAGCGCTTCAACCAATGTCTCAGCGACAAAAGAACCGCCAAATTGCCCAAAATGACCTCGTTCATCTGGCATATCATATAACTGCATACTTACTCCTTGTTGTCGACATTCCAGCAATGCATAACAACTTAACTCTTATTTATCAAAATACATTAACAACCTTTGACCGCTGAAACAAATGCTTCAATCTTAAGTGGGTCTTTAATGCCTTTACTTTGCTCCACCCCACCACTCACATCAACAGCATATGGCCGTACTTGCTGCACTGCTTGAACGACATTATCAGCATTGAGACCCCCAGCAAGAATAATAGGTTTCGGCATTTTTTTAGGAATAACACTCCAATCAAATATTTCCCCGGTGCCACCAAATGCATTATCCGAATAGGTGTCTAGCAATAAAGCTTTTGCACCTTTGTACAACTCTGCATATTGTATCAAATTTGTATCTGATTTAACTCGAATTGCCTTTAAATAAGGCAAGCCATATTGTTTACATGTTGCTTCATCCTCATCACCATGAAATTGCAACAAGTCGATATGTACAGAAGATAATACTTCCGTCACTTCTGCCTTAGTTGGGTTCACAAATAATCCAACAATACTCACAAAAGGTGGTAATTTTTTAGATATAGCTTGCGCTTGCGCTATTGTCACACATCTTGGACTATCTGGGTAAAACACCAAACCAACTGCATCAGCACCATGGTCAACTGCAGAAAGGGCGTCTTCCACTCGAGTAATACCACAAATTTTTATACGTGTTCGCATGAGTACCTTGCAAATTCTGAATTGTTATAAGACTATCTCAAACTTTAGACTGCGCCACAAGCACAAAAATTAAATTAAACCAATATGCCGATTTTGGTTTGGTAGTTGCCATTTTCCATCATATTCAACACCTGTTAGGTATAGACCATTCGCTGAAAAAGTCGGTGGAGATAAGGTTCGGTCGTGTAGTTGTAATAGTTCTTTTATCAACTCAGGTGGATGCTTACCATTACCAACATAAATCAGCGCTCCTATCATATTTCGAACCTGATGTTGTAGAAAAGCATTTGCGGTAAATTTGAATACAAATCTATCACTATGTGAAATAATTGATGCATCATACATATGGCGAATCGGTGATTTTGCTTGACATTCACTTGCTCGAAATGCACTAAAATCATGCTCGCCAATTAAATGCTGTATAGCTTGCTTCATCGCTTCAAAATCCAAAGGTAGATGATACCAGCCTGCTTTTGTCGCCAATACGGCTGGCGCAACACTTGTATTAATCAATAGGTACTCATAACTCCTTTTTAATGCTGAAAAGCGGGCGTGAAACGCCTCTGGAACTTCCTTCGACCAAAAAACACGTACAGCCTTTGGCAAGAAGGCATTCACGCCTCTAACCCAGGCAGTTTCTGGGCGTTTTGCCTCAACATCAAAATGGACGACTTGCATTAATGCGTGTACACCCGTATCAGTCCGACCAGCTGCGTGAATACGCACAGGTTGTTGTGCAATTTTAGCAATTGCTATTTCTAAAACATCTTGTACGCCACAGCCACTTGGTTGACTCTGCCAGCCACAAAAACTTGCACCATCATATTCCACTCCCAAAGCTATGCGCATTAAATACCCTTGCTCCATATGATGTAAGTAGATACAAATAACATACTAAGTAAAGCGATCAAATCGACTCGTGTAAATTCTGGTTTCTCTAACTCTATTGTTAAATCGTCGTGTGTGTCATTAGCAAAAATGGCAGTTAAACTATCTGATAGATGAGTTGAAAGCAAAGCTTCTTTATTATTTTCTTCATGCAATTCAACATAATGTAGAGTAAGCCACAATCGTGCTGAGAACCGCTTCACATCAAAACCAAAAAATGACATTGGTCTAATCAAAAAGTACAAACCTGAGATTAGTTGCTGCTTGTTGTTGTTAATTAGTACAAGTGACAATACACCCAATATTGTTGCAACTCGAATAAATTGTTTTATACCTGCCTCGATACCTTCATAAGTAGGATCTGCCCAAGCTGGCCAATTAGGTAAATGTTGGCCTGGCGTATTGAAAACAAAAAGAATAAACATTACCGCATAAAACCATTTCAATCGCTTCATTAATCGATAGTAATGCATATTTTTAAGATAGAGATGGGAAATTAATAACGCAAAAAATATCAGTGACAATGTCTTAAGCGACCAGAAGTTTAAGCTTAGCGTAAACATCAAAAGTAGTAATAATTGTGTTGTAGTATTAATCATGATTGCCTCGATATTAACAGGCATTCGGTAGATTTAAATTAAATATAAAAAAGCCGGACTTTGTCCGGCTTCATTATTACCTAAGAAGCATTAATTGAGCGTTCCAAGTATTTCCTCCGCACGCTTACGTTGTCTCGTACCACCCTCTTTAAGCACTTCTTCAAGTAGCTCTTTTGCACCTTCTTTATCTTCCATATCAATATATGCGGCAACCAGTTCGAGCTTGGTTTCTACTTCTTCTGACTCTGGCTCATCACTTGTTTCAGGCGCAGACGTATTTGCATCCGGTTCTGGCTCTAAATCCACCTCTGAGATTGCACCGCCTACTTCTTCATCAACATCGAGCGATAGATCTGACATATCCAACATATTCACCTCATTAGGTGTCTCTGTTGCTTCATCATCTGTTTCTAAAGTAATGCTATCGTCAGTGATAGTGTCTATATTAAAGTCGAAGCTTTCTGGTTCACTAGTTGATTCAGAGTCTTGTAGTACATCATCCTTAGAATTATCAGCTTGTTGATCAGGCTCTGACATATCCAAGGTCAAATCACTTGGCATTTCTAGCGATGGTGAGGCAAGCTCCGTGTCGTTGCTTGAAACATCCTCATTAAGCGCTGTCTCAACAGCCTTAACTTCGTCTGAGCCTGTGATATCAAGCTTACTTGAGTCAACTTCGAGTGAAGGAAAATCCAAGTTTGGCATAGTGTGTGCAAACGATTCTTCTGAAACAGGTGAATCTAAATCACTACTATCCTCACTAATTGATAACTCATTATTACCTAAGTCAAACTCTAGACCGGAATCCTCAGCATCTTGTGTATTGACCGTATCGGCCATATCTTTGGCTTCTTCATCAAAATCAATTGATTGAGATTTCGTAACGTCATCTGTGATAGTTGGAACATCCTCTAAAGATGCATTAGAAGCTGGCATGACAGCTTCATCAGTAGGTTCATCGCTTAACGAAAAGTCTAAGTCTGCTTCACCAGCTAGAGGAGAGTCTTCAAAATCTGATGCGTCTAGTTTCTTATCGGCTTCAGCAGGCTGCTCCGGAACATCCTTAGCAACAGGCAAACCTTCTTTAATTTGATATAGTGGATTATTTGGCTCTAATTTGATGCCAATCTCAGCTACTTTAGCCCATGTCGGATCATCTGCGCCTAATGTCGTGTATAGCTCGCCTGAAACTGTTTCAAAAGCGGACATATTCTTGCTGGCAGCATACATTTCTAAAAGCTTGAGATGTAACTCGTAACGCTTAGGCTCTTTTGAAATAGCATCTTTCAAAATCTCTTCGGCTTGTGCATCACGTCCATAAGCCATGTACACTTCAGCCTCTGCAATCGGATCGACATCATTAGTATCAATCATGCCGCCACTCGTACTCTGTGAGAAGTCAGTCAAAAATGAAGTATCCCCAGTGTCGACACTAGCGCCAGAGGTATTACCGAATACAGTATTGGCTTTTAAACCACCTGAAGTCATAATGCCTTGCTCAAAATCAGCAAGGTTCTTTCTACGTTTATTGCGCAAATAGACCCAAGCGCCCACTAGTAATGCTAACAAGGCTGCTACAGCACCTAATATTGTAGTATTGAAGTCTTTGAAAATACCTGAAATTGACTCAATAAAGTTTGCTATAAAGCCAGGCTCTTCAACTGGTGGGGTTACTGGCTGAGTTGACTGCTGTTTTGCCGGCGTAGTGTTTTTAGCTTCTGCTGGTGCGGGTTCTGCCGCCCCAGCTTGATCAGGCTGCGTAAGCTCCTCCGCACCCTCAAGTTTTGTTCCAAGTCGAACAACTGGCGCAGGCTGCTCTGATTGCACTTCTTCAGGTTGCGTATCTTGCACCTGTGCGACAGACTCTTGCTCTGAAGACTTTTGCGCATCAGCTAGCGCATCGTTTCGCAACGTGAGAAGTTTTTGCATGTCTTCAATCTGCTTCTCTAACGCACCTATTCTATCTTGGGCATCTTTTAGCCCTTTTTCACGAGCGCTTACTTCTTCTTGTAGCGCTGTGATTTTTGCTTGCATATCAGCTTCAATTGCCTTCGCATCACCCGAAGATAGCTTAACAACGTCTTTGGGCCCTGTGGTTTCCGCTGCCGATTGATCTTCTGTTGCCGGTTTGATTTTACCGCTGCTAGATTGTGAGTCTTCCTCACTTGCCATTGGGGCAGTGTCATCAACCATGCCTGCTAATTTGTTTCTATATTCATTCCAATTGGCTGTTTGCAACTTTATCTCGTTAACAGCGTCTTTTCGGCTAATGGACTCCAATGCCTCTTGAGAAGGTGGTTGTAAAATCTTACCGACCTTCAATCTATTCATATTATTGCCAGCAAATGCTTCTGGATTTGCCTCAAACAAGCCAACTAGCATTTGATCCAAGCTGACACCTTCAGGCTTCATGCGACGCGCTATCTTGGATAGAGTGTCGCCCTTTTTAGTTAGATAGTCTTCAGGTATTGCGTTAGATTCTGTACTTGTTATTGAACTAATCGGAGTAGAGGCTGTTTTGTTTGCAACAGGTTCTGTTGCTGTTGATTTGGTATTAGCACTTGGCTTTGCTACTGGCGCTTCAATTGATGCTGGCTGAGTATTATATCCTGGAGGATCCAATAAAACGGTATACTCTCTTAGAATGCGACCTGTTTCCCACTCAACTTCAACCAACATATCCAAGAATGGCTCATCGATAGGTTGACTCGACCTAAGTTTAAGCACATCCTTCCCTGCTGAACTTTTAGCAATTTGAACCTGGATGTCTTGATGTGACGCCGGCCTCTCCAGTCCTTGTGCGGCATATGCTGCGTCTGGAGCAATATTGGCTTTAAGTGAGGCCTTTTCAGCAGGCGTTACTGATAAAAGCTCAATCTCTGCTCTAAGCGGTTCACCAATCCCTGAAGACATGTTCAATTGACCAAGCCCTGCAGCCAAAATCGAAACAGGGAATAGCGTCAAGCCTAAAGCTATCGACAATTTCTTTATTTTTAAGAGATGCACTTTTCCACCTTAATATTTTTTTATGCTTACATTTTATCGCTTTTATTGCAATAACGAAATTAACATCAATTAGTTAGGGATGCAAGCTCATAATACACATTATATTCACTACGTATGTAATTGTTTAATGATTAGTGTGTTTTTTATACAAAAACAAATCACGCAGCATTGTACAAAAATGCCAATATATCCAGTATTGAACTATATTTAAGATTGCACCAAGATGCGAAGCATACGCCTTAGAGGCTCTGCGGCCCCCCACAGCAGCTGATCGCCAACAGTAAAGGCTGAGATGTAACTATCACCAATTGATAATTTACGAACCCGACCCACCGGGGTATCCAATGTACCAGTTACTGCTGCTGGTGAAAGTTTTAACATACTCTCCTCGCGCTCGTTAGGAATGACCATTGACCAGTTGTTCGCCTCTTCAAGCATCTGATTAATTTCATCCAAAGGAACATTTTGCTTCAATTTGATAGTTAATGCTTGTGAATGGCAACGCATAGCTCCAACCCGTACACATAGACCGTCTATCATAATTGGATTGTTTTGACGCCCGAGTATTTTGTTCGTTTCAACACCAGCTTTCCACTCTTCTTTACTTTGACCATTTCCAAGATCTTTATCAATCCAAGGAATTAAGCTGCCTGCTAGTGGCATGCCAAAATGATTTTTAGGGAAGTCATCACCACGAATTGTATCAGCTACTGTTTTGTCAATTTCAAGTATCGCCGTCGCCGGATTGTCAATTAAATCTGAAACAGATGAACTGACTGCTCTCATCTGAGCTATCAGCTCTCGCATATTGTTAGCACCAGCTCCTGATGCCGCCTGATAAGTCATTGATGTAACCCATTCGATCAGATCAGCCTTGAAAAGACCATGCAAGGCCATCAACATAAGAGAAACCGTACAGTTGCCACCAATCCAGTTTTTATTCCCATTCAAATAAGCATCTTGAATGACGTGCATATTCACTGGATCTAAAACTATGACAGTATCTTTCTCCATGCGCAAGCTGGATGCCGCGTCAATCCAATGCCCTTGCCAGCCATCAGCTCTAAGTTTGGGAAACACTTCAGTTGTGTAGTCTCCACCTTGGCAAGAAACAATCACATCCATTGCCTTAAGCGCATCAATATTTTTTGCATCTTCTAGTGGAGGCGAAGCTTTACCAATATTAGGCGCTGCAGCTCCGGTTTGTGATGTCGTGAAGAATTGTGGCTCAATATCCACAAAATCATTCTCTTGCATCATACGCTGCATTAGCACAGAACCAACCATGCCACGCCATCCAACAAAACCAACTTTTAACATACTTTTCCCATCAGTACTCAACTAACAACCTTAATCATCTACTTTCTTTTGAATGGCTTCACCAGCTTCCTCTAAATCTTGTCCAAATCCTCGCCAGGTATTACATCCAGCAAGGAACAACATTGTCATTACTAAAATAATTAACTTTTTCATCGTACACCCTCTATCGGATTCTAATCCCTAAAGTTACCAAACTTAAGTGGAAAATCAGTGATGCTCTTTTTAATCAAAGCTATCACCTCTTGTAACACATCACGCTTTGCACCATTCACGCGCACGGCATCACCTTGGATACTTGCTTGCACTTTCATGCGACTATCTTTTACCGTCTTGACAAGTTTTTTTGCCAAATCACTATCAATACCATCTTTAACCTGTAGCTCTTGTTTCAGCTTATTGCCTGAAATTGTTTGTGGCTCTTTATGTTCGAGCCTTTTAGTAGAATCTGGTTCTTTTTTCTCCATTGCTGGAAGCAAAATATCTTTTATTTGATTTAACTGAAATTCGTTATCTCCAAAAACTGTAATAATAAAATCCTTCTCATTAAACTCTAGTTTTGCAGATGTTCCTTTAAAATCGTAACGATTTCCAATTTGTTTAGACGCAGTATCAATTGAGTTACCTAATGCAACTTTATCGACTTCTGACGTAATATCAAATGAAGGCATATTGTCTCCTCTATTTATTTTTTAAGCATCATCAGCTATATTGCCCAGATTTTACAGAAATAAACTTCGCAATATAGCTTTACTCATAATGACAAACGTAGTCTAAGGTTTCTGTGACTTCTATATCAAAACTGCTATTGCCAGGAATAGCAAATTTATCACCTGCTTGATACGTGCGCCACGACTCACCTTTAGATAGCCTAACTTTACAAACACCAGTATTAATCTCCATTAACTCTGGGGACTCTGTATTAAATGTTAACGTACTGGGAAATATGACACCAAGCGTACTACGAGTTCCATTTGGGAACAAAACAGTATGACTGATACATTTTCCATCAAAATAGATGTTTGCTTTCTTTTTAACACTGACATTATCAAACTGTGCCATTAAAATCTCCCAATTTATTTAAGTCTTATTATCGCAGAAAAGCGACTGCTCGTAACAAGCAGTCGCTTTCTAATCGCACTAATAATTACATTGCTGCAACGATTTGATCACCCATCTCGGAACACGAAACCTTCTTTGTACCCTCTTCATAAATATCACCTGTTCGGTAACCATCCGCGAGTACTTTCTTAACTGCATTTTCGATGCGTGTCGCTGCCGCTTCGTTATCAAAGCTATAGCGTAACATCATCGCTGCTGACAAAATCGTCGCAATTGGATTCGCTAAGTTTTGGCCAGCAATGTCAGGTGCTGAACCATGTGAGGGTTCGTATAAGCCTTGCTTACTTGCATTTAATGAAGCTGAAGCTAACATTCCGATAGAGCCTGTCAGCATTGAAGCTTCATCCGACAAGATATCGCCAAAGATATTACCTGTTACCATTACATCGAATTGCTTCGGGTTGCGGATAAGCTGCATAGCCGCGTTATCCACGTACATATGACTTAATTCGACTTCTGGGTACTCTTTTGCAACATCAATAACAATCTCTTTCCAAAACTCAGTTGTCTCAAGTACATTTGCTTTATCTACTGAACATAATTTTTTATTACGTTTCATCGCAATACCAAAGGCAACATGTGCAATGCGGCGGACTTCTGATTCTGAGTAAACCATTGTGTTAAAGCCTTCACGCTCACCCTCATCATTTGTACGCATACCACGCGGTTGACCAAAGTAAACATCGCCCGTTAACTCACGTACTATCATGATGTCTAAGCCAGCAACTACCTCTGGTTTGAGTGTTGATGCATTGGCTAATTCTGGATATAGCACTGCTGGACGTAAATTTGCAAAAAGACCTAAATCTTTACGGATTGCCAGCAAACCGCGCTCAGGACGTAACGGACGATCAAGATTATCATATTGTGGCCCACCAACAGCGCCTAATAGAACAGCATCCGCTTCACGACAAATTTTTTGTGTAAATTCTGGATATGGATGACCATACGCATCGTAAGCCTGCCCTCCTAAAGGCGCCTCTGAGAACTCCATATCCATGCCTTCATTTTTTAATACTTCCAGCACGCGCAGTGCTTGGGCAATTATTTCTGGGCCGATGCCATCACCGGGTAATACTGCGATATTCATAGTCATAACTTTTCCTAAATTAAACTCTCTTTAATGTCATTCCCGCAAAAGCGGGAATCCATTTTCTTGTCTCAACTGGATTCCGTATCGCGCCTGCGGCTTGTACGGAATGACGGTTATTGGTTAATGAAATTTCTAAGCAAATAGCCAAGGTTGGGTTTGTTTGTGCTTTTCTTCAAATGCCTTGATCTTATCCGCATGTTGCAACGTCAAACCAATTTCATCTAAACCATTCAACAAGTTATGTTTTGATGTTGGGTTAATGTCAAAGCTAAATGATTGACCTGATGGCATGGTGACTGTTTGCGATGGCAGATCAACCGCTAAGGTATAACCTTCATTGGCTTCACACTCTTTAAATAATTGATCAACAATCTCTGCTGATGCCACAATCGGCAGAATGCCATTTTTAAAACAGTTATTGAAGAAAATATCGGCAAAGCTAGGTGCAATAATCACACGAAAACCGTAATCTTCAATTGCCCATGGCGCGTGCTCTCGACTAGATCCACATCCAAAGTTATCACGTGCCAATAAAATCTGTGCACCCTGATAGCGTGGCTGATTGAGCACAAAGTCTTTATTTAAAGGGCGCTTACTACAATCCATGTCTGGCTCACCATAGTTTGTATAACGCCACTCATCGAATAAATATGGGCCAAAGCCTGTACGCTTAATCGACTTAAGGAACTGTTTTGGAATAATCGCGTCTGTATCAACGTTAGCGCGATCCAATGGGCAAGCAAGCCCTGTTATTTGTGTAAATGCTTTCATTATTTATCTCCTCGCATTAAACGTTACGCACGTCTACAAAATGGCCTGCAATTGCGGCTGCCGCTGCCATCGCTGGACTGACTAAATGCGTACGTCCCCCAGGACCTTGACGGCCTTCAAAATTACGATTTGAAGTTGAAGCACAACGCTCACCCGCGCTTAGTCGATCAGCATTCATAGCTAAGCACATCGAACAGCCTGGCTCGCGCCACTCAAAACCTGCTTCAATGAAAATTTTATCTAAACCTTCTTCTTCCGCTTGCCTTTTGACTACACCTGAACCAGGTACCACCATAGCCACTTCAATATTGCTAGCGACTTTTTTACCCTTTGCAACAGCTGCAGCAGCACGCAAATCTTCAATACGTGAGTTGGTGCATGAACCAATAAAAACTTTGTCTAACTTAATATCTGATATAGGTGTGTTTGCTGTTAGACCCATATACTTCAGTGCATTTTCAATACTAGAGCGCTTGACCGCATCAGTCTCGTTTGCTGGGTCAGGTACACTAGCTCCAATGGGAAGCACCTGTTCTGGAGAAGTACCCCAAGTAACTTGTGGTTGAATATCGGCACCATTTAATTCAATAACCGCATCAAACTTAGCATCCGCATCCGAATGTAAAGTATTCCAATAAGCAACTGCTTGATCCCATAACTCAGCTTTAGGCGCATGTTTGCGGCCTTTTAGATAAGCGGCAGTTTTTGCGTCAGGAGCCATAATACCCGCACGTGCGCCAGCTTCAATTGCCATATTACATATAGTCATACGCCCTTCCATCGACAACGCACTAATCACATCGCCAGAAAACTCAATCGCATAACCTGTGCCGCCTGCCGTACCTGTAACTCCAATAATAGCTAACGCCACATCCTTAGCTGTGACACCATCGCCCAGCTTG
>JBNLAC010000030.1:0-29920 GCA_050301935.1 Methylophilaceae bacterium
AGTCAGATTCAGCCTTGATACTAGCGCCGAATCACCCATGCCTGTTAGATGCAGTTATGATTATTTCACGTTTACCTAATGTGGCATGCGTTATGAAATCTGTGCTGATGAAAAACATATTTCTCGGTGCTGGTGCGCGCTTGGCCCGCTATATCCCCAGCGACCCTGTTCGTAATATGATCCAGCATGCTATTAAAGATTTTGAGAATGGCAGTCAGTTACTTTTATTTCCAGAGGGGACACGTACTATTACCGACCCGGTGAATACTTTTAAAGGCAGTATTGGCATTATATCCAACCATGCACAAGTACCAGTACAAACCATATTGGTAGAAGCCGATACCAGATTTTTAAGTAAAGGCTGGTCATTGTTCCGTAAGCCTGCCCTACCTATTCACTATAAAGTTAGTTTAGGCAAGCGCTTTGATCCACCAGAAAATACTCAACAATTTATGTTAGCGCTAGAACAATATTTCAGACATGAATTAGTAAAAGGCTCAGCTTTTTATCCTCAAGGTGCTTTTGTCAAAGTGAGTGAATGATTAAGTGATGAAGTCAGCAATTTCAAACACACATTTAGTCCTTATTCCTAGTTATAACCCAGGACCTAAAGTCTACCAAACAGTGCGCGAAGCAAGGCAGTATTGGAAGCCAGTATGGGTGGTGGTAGATGGCAGTACCGATGGCAGTACAGACGAACTCCAAAAGATGGAAAAAAAAGATAGTGGGCTTCGTGTGATTGTATTACCCTATAATCAAGGCAAAGGCGCTGCCGTACTTCACGGATTAGATGAAGCTAGTAAAGCGGGATACAGCCACGTACTCACGATGGATTCTGACGGGCAACATCCAGCAGAGCGCATCCCAGCATTTATGGAAGCTTCGAAAAAAAACTTAGAGGCCATGATACTTGGCCTACCAGTATTTGATGCAAGTGCGCCAAGTTTGCGTGTAAAAGGTCGGCAAGTCTCTAATTGGTGGGCAAATTTGGAAACACTCAGGGCTGGTATTGGTGATTCATTATTTGGTTTTCGTGTGTATCCAATTGAGCCACTAAGGCAAGTCATGCAAAAGCAAACATGGATGCGTCGTTTTGATTTTGACCCAGAAGCTGTCGTAAGGCTTTGTTGGTATGGTATTAAACCAGTGAACTTAGCTGCACCTGTGCGTTACTTTAGTGTTGACGAGGGTGGCGTATCTCACTTTAACTACTTACGAGATAATCTATTGTTGACTTGGATGCATACACGTTTATTTATTGGTTTTATCTTGCGCCTACCAGTGCTGTTGATTAAAAGTATTCGCTAAGCTCAACCACAATATTAAATTTTTAGCTGAAAGATTGACCTAACTAACAGAATGGAAAATCCAGCAAGTATTAGCCCACCAAAAACATCAAGTACTACATGCTGCCTAGTGGCAACAGTAGAGTAAACAATACTTAATCCCCATACGAGATTCAAAATTCTGATCCAAGAAGGTGCTTTTATTTTGCGAAAAATAAAGTCTGTCCATGCTCCAGAAAAGACAGCAGTTGCGACATGCAAGGATGGACAGGCATTGCCAGCAGCATCCACACTTTTTAAAAAGACGAAACTAGGATATTTTGCCCAGTCAATTTCGCTTACAGCAATAGTAGTAGGCCATATGTAAAAGATAATTAAGCCTACCACACTCATCAGTGCAATCATGAGCGTAAACGCATATAGGTCTTTAAGCTTAATCATTATTATGGGTGGAAGAACAACGTATACCCATAGGGATAAGTAGATGGGCAATGCCATTGGTTGAAAGCTGATAAGCTTATCTAGATAGATTAGTGGTATGGTTATTGCCTCAGTAGCAGGATGATTTAGCACATAAAAATAAGCAAGAAAAAAAAGGCTAATAAAGATAGCAATACTGATACATTTAAGTAATACATGGCTTCTTAATCCTGCTTTAATGTCATTTAGCCACATTGATTGCATATATGTTGTATCAATTCTTTTATATATTAGACAGACATTGCCTGTTTCAACGTTACAAAACGAAGACCCTGCGTTTTTGCACTATTAATTAAGTCGGGTAGCACTTCCAAGATGATTGGTGTTCCTTGTGTGCTGATAGCCGCATTACCATCGTGTAGCAACAATATCGCACCAGCCTTAAGACTGCCAACGAGCTTAGACTTGATTTTTTCTGCATTGGTAATTTGGGTATCAAAGGCACGTGCAGACCAGCTGACTAGGGTTAGGTTAAGTTTTTTGAGTACAGTATCTAAAAAAGGATTGCGCAAACCTGCTGGCGCACGGAAAAAGAGAGGCTTTTGGCCAGTTATTGAGCTTAGTGTATTCTGAGCCATTTGAATTTCCTTGGTAAAACCTTTGGGCCCTAATAGTGAAAAGTAATGCTGGTGTTGCTGAGAATGATTTTCGATGGCATGACCACGGCGAACGATTTCTTGACATAGTTCAGAATGCTTCAGCGCTTTATCTCCTATACAAAAAAAAGTTGCTTTTACTTGATGCTGATCCAATATTGCCAGTACTTTTGGTGTGACTTTAGGATCAGGTCCATCATCAATTGTTAATGCAATTTCATTTCTTGCAGTAGCTGGTGCTGGCAATGAGATCCAATTTGTACCTAAACATTGACTGCGAGGCCATAGACTCATACCAGTAATAACAAGATGATTTAGCAAGACGAGGAGTAGCAGCCAAGGCCATATATTAGGATTAATAAAAAATACTATGCCTGCTAATACATGCAACACAACACTAACTTTAAGAATTGAAGCTGATTGTTGCCATAATGTAGTTAGTGATCTATACATCGTGTTTCTTTGCAAAAATAATCGAAAATAGCAATGCCAAGATTACACCAGGTGCAACAGTCATCCCTAACGCCTGTAAGATGGACACATCAGAAAATGCTAACACACCGAAGCCAATTACAGTTGTGAGGTTAGCAAACAACATTGATGCCAAGATACGGGGAGAAGTATTAGATTGATTGAAAAGCAAGGCGTAATTAGATCCTACAGCAACAACGAGTAATAAGCCGACCAAATGCAAAATAATTAATTGATAACCTAAAATAAGTAAACCGGCAGTAACACAAAGTACGGCAGCGGCAAGCGGTGCAATAACGCGCAGTAATTGCGAAATTGATTTAAATACAATTAACAGCAGAGCAATAATCATTGCTAATCCAATTAACGAGTAGTTAATGGCTTCTTGCATATAACCTGCGTAAAGCTTATTGGACTCTGTTTTCATATCAACAAGGACAACGTTATTAAATTTAACAGATGCAAAAGATTGGCGAATCTGACTGGCATTAATCTCTTTATCCTTGCGTGCAGTGAGTGGCAGTAATGCGTTCCATTTTAAGCCTTGGTTGATCAGTAGCCCTTCTATTGCAATCGCCATCGACGTGTCTTTGAGGTCATTTGTGCCAAGCAAGGATTGACTTTTTGCGCGTAAAGCATCTCGAATAAACGGCTCAAGCTTATTTGCTTGTATAGGTAAATCAATCAGTGCTTCAGACAGATTTTTTGATAGAGAAGCGCTACTTGGGATGCTATCCTGCCTCGCTTGCTGCGTCTGTTTACTTGGTAAATATCGACTTGGGCTTTCGTAGTTAGCAATATTACCTTGTTCAACTTGTAATTGCAGCAGTGCTGAAATTTGCTCAGACGCTTGTAAAGCAGCTTCCTGAGTGTCTGCAGTTACTACCACCATATAGCGTACGTCTGGAGCGCCCACATCTTTGCGCAACTGTGTATCAAGAGCAATATCTGCTTGTGAAACTGGACTTAAAGAAGCGATATTTTTACTCCATATCTCATAGCGTTGACTAAAAACAATGAGACATGCAAATATAAGTACGACAATAGCTGGCCTATGAAGCAAATGGGCTTGATTAACCTTTTTTGAAAGATAATTACCGACTGCGCTAATGTCATGTATGCGAAAAGAATTCGGGAGCAAGTAAGGTAATACAAAGCGTGTCACAATTGCAGCAGTTAATAGCCCAGAGATGGCATATAGACCTAGCTGTGCGAGGCCAGGAAAACCTGAAAATAGTAAAGACGCAAATCCACAAATCGAAGTCATTACACCTAAGCGAATCGTAGGCCAGAATCGCTTCATCCAGACTTGCTGATTTGCCTTGTCAGACTCTGATTGTACAAATAAATAAATAGAATAGTCGATTGCTTCGCCGATCAGTGCTGTACCAAAGCCAAGTGTGATACCGTGAATCATGCCAAAACTGATACTTACAGTTGCAATGCCAGCTAATGCCCCAGTTAATACTGGTAATAGCCCTAGCAATAGTGCTGTGAAAGAGCGATAAACTAGCAACAATAACGTAGAGATGAGTAAGATGCCGGTGATAGACAATAGAAATACTTGGTTTTTGATTGTTTCACGCGCATTGACAGTAAATACACTCGGACCCGTCATAATCATTTCAGCATTGAGCTTTTGAGCGGTAGCCTTGAGTAATTCTACTTTAGCAGAGTTAAATGCTTGCTGGATCTTCAATATTGCATGCTGCTGTGCGTCTGTGTTAGAGCCGAGTGCTTTAGTTTGAATGAGCATGAGTGCACGCTCACCATTTTTAGATACCCAAACGCCATTGTTTAGATTAGGTTGCTGCTCCTGATTTAGTTGTGTTAAAAGCTGCAACATTTCACCTGTAGGGTCTTGCGGCAAAATGGCTTTAATCATTAAGCCAGCGGGAGAAGCAAGTAATGAAATGCTTTCACTAATTGCATCTCGTAACCCTTGTTTAGTGAAACGATCTTTGGTTACAGAGGTGCTTAACAAATAACGGTTCTTAAATAAAAATGTTTGGTCATTTTCTGTGTAAATAGACTCGCCATTATTAACGGCAATAAATGCAGGGTCTGGCCGTAAACGTTTTGCAGTTAACTTAGATAGTTGTGCTCGTGTGTTTGCATCGCTGCCTTCAATACCAACTAAAATGAGACGTGAAGCCAGCCCATCTTTAATTTGATCCATTAATAATTGCTGTTCTGCGGTAGGCGTTTTTGGTAGAAATGCAGATAAATCAGTAGTGAATTGCGTCTGTATAACAACTAAGACACACGCAAGCAAAAATAAAAACCATGCACTGATGGCAAAATGACCAGACTGCAACAATTTATTCATGTGATTTTTTCACAGGTTGAATAAGCATAAGTGAGTGGTCACCATCTACTTGAGCCATTTCAATGCTATGAATTTGATTATTGTTACCTGTAATGTGAATGTGCTTTAGTATCTTTTGCATTTTTTCATTCGTTGGAATAAGTTGTAATCTCCAGTCTGTAACCTTGCCTTCTAAACTTAAGTCAAAGCTACGCTCGAGAGCATTTCGATTTCCTGCTAATGTACCTCTTATACTATTAATCAATGTGCCTAATTCAGGCAGATTTTGGGTGGTGAAATAGTAAGTTTTGCTACCGCGTTCAATCAAGATTTTATTGCCCTCTACAATTAACGACTCAACTTGAGGAAGCAACGTACGTTTTTCTAGGTAATCTGGTGCGGAAAAAAACAGCTCGCCAGATGATTCAACAGGTGCATCAAGCAAGGCTATAAATTTTTTCTCCTTAAATGTCGCATGGTCTGGCTTAGCCTTTGCTAAGTCCTGCATTAATTGTTCAATAGTGAAAGAGTCGGCATGACAAGTCGAAGCGAAAGCAACTGAAATGGCAAATGAGGTTGTAATGAATAAATGTTTTAAACTGTTAATTATTGTGCACATGGTCTTAATTATTTTCTGGTGTAGATTTTTGCCAAAAATCAAAAAAATTAAACCAATTATATGGGGCGGCGTGACAGTAATAGTCAATCAAGTTTGCATATTCCACCACTGCAGTTTTAACGGCAGTATCACGTTGGCTCTTTTCCAGATTGCTAAAATCAGCTAACTGATGGAAATGGATTGAATAGTGATTGCGGCCTAGGTATAGGCCCGTCATAAACATAACTTTTTGTTTTAATAAAGCTGCTAGACGAAACGGTCCAAGAGGTAAGTTTACTTCATCTCCTAAAATAGTAACGGGATAGACAGCATCGTCTGTAAAAAGACGATCAGCTAATATTCCAATGGCATAACCTTCTTCTAGTTTTTGGTTCACCTGTAACATAGACTCAACGTTTCCAAGACCGATAATATCCCTACTAGCATCTGGATTAATAGCGGTTAGCATGGCATTAATCTTTTTGGCATTCTCTTCGTGCATAAACATGGCAACACGCAAGTCTTTATCTTTACCTAAGCTACGAATTACCTCAAAACTGCCTAAATGCGCACCAGCTAGAAATAAACCTTTACCTTCTGCTAGTTGCGAATGGATTAAATCGGCACCAGCGACATCAATATTAAACAATTCAAAGCGCTTATTAATAAGATAAATGCGATCGTGAATGGTTGCAGCAAAAGTAAAAAAATGTCGGTATTGGTCGCGGAGTCTTACTGGGCGACCTAAGGCACGCTGCAAATATTCTCTAGATGCATGGCGACTACTAGGTGCAAATATTAGGAAATAAGATGCAATGAGATGCAGAATTAGTCTGCTAGCTTTCCGACCGAGTGTCAGTGATATCCACGTCATTATGCGTAGCATCAGCATGTTGCTGCGCTCTTTTTTTTGTGTCCATTCCGCATATTGAGAATTGCTAGTTGATTTCATATTTGAGTCGTGGAGTGAATGCTACCAGTTGCAATCTTTCGATCACTTGTCAAAATATTGAAGTGAAGCATTCCTTTTTCGGATACAGCATATTCAATAGTTAGCTCATCACCTGGTCTGGCTGGGCTTAAAAATTTAATCGAATTAATTTGATATTGCGCCAAATCTAATTGATTAGCCTCAGCCATAATTTGGGTAACCTTATCAATGAGGACTACGCCAGGTAAGATAGGCATACCTTCAAAATGGCCAGCAAAAGCAGGATGATGATGCGGAATAGTCCACTTTGTTGTGTGATTCAAGCGGATTTCCTCACATTCGTTTTGTCGTATAGTAAAGCTGATAATAACGGTCTTGGTAGTTTGCCTGTACTATTGCGGGGCAATTTATCCACAAAAATAAGAGGTCGCGGTATAAATACAGGGTCAATGTATTTCCGTAAAGTTGATAATATATACTTAGCCTCAACCGCTGGATTACAAACTACAAAAGCAGCCAACCGTGTGACGTGGTTGACATCCTCATCTGGCATAAAAAAAGTGCCATCAACGACTTCAGGAATACTTGTTAGCACATGATTTAAGCTGGCAAGAGAATGCCTTTTACCAGCAATGTTAATCATGTCAGTTAGACGGCCATGCATTAAAAATCTTGAAGCTGATATCAATTCTATTGCATCATTTAATTTGGTAGGAGTATTGATATAACCTCCTTCTGCTATAACACCATGTTCAGCTTGATTCAATGTAACATCATCAAATAGTAACCACTCTGACGATTGTGTCGAACGGCGACTTGCAATTTGACCTGTTTCCGTACTGCCATAAATTTCAATCAAAGGTGCTTTGCAAATTTTCTCGACCCTTTCTGCTAACTTATTTGAAAGTGGCGCTGTGGCAGATAATATTGTTACAGTTTCTGGGATTGGTAGCTCTGTATCCAACAACGCCTGCAAATGCACGGGTGTAGAAATCAGCACCCTTGGTTTTGGCACTGCTGCTAGCGCTTCACAAACATCTAATGGATAGAATGGATGGCAATTGGTGATAGCATGGCCACTCTGCCATGCCATTAGTACTGATGATTCGAAACCATACATGTGTTGAGGTGGCACTGTAGCAATCAGTGTCGTCGATGCGCTTACATTGTTCAATCCGACTCGTTTTGCTTCTGTTTTCACACAAGCGACCAGCGAACCCCAGGTTTTACTATGTGGTAAAGGGGTGCCAGTTGAACCAGAGGTAAAAACAGTAGCAACCAATTGATTAACAGGGATATTTGGGACTTCAAGATCTTGATTAACAGGCGTTAATTGTTTTGGATACTGTAACTGAGGTAAAGCTAGCGTGCAGGTTTCATTGTCAGTTAAGCAAAACACATCTGGTGCGTAAGCTTTTAATTGGTTTGCCATATCGGGGGTGTGTGTTGCTGGTAACAGGCTGACTTTGCCCGTGATAATGGCGGCTGCTAACCCCACGCTAAAATGATAGCGGTCATTACAGACGTTGAGAATATGATGACCAGGTAGCAGTTGAGATGCCAGTTGAGAAACATCATGTAGAAATTGTTGTAATGTGATGGGTGTGGATTTGCACCAAGCAATAATGCTGTCAGGTGCGATGTGCGTCACTAATGGCAGTGATTTAGCTATCTTAGATGCCATGACTAAATGATGCCCCCATTAATGGCGATAATTTGACCTGTGATGTATGCTGCACGAGGTGAAGCTAAAAAACTAATTAAATCAGCGACCTCATCTGGTTTGCCAGCCCTTTTCATGGGCACCATTTGCTTTATTGTATCGCTATCAAAAGCACCCTCAATCATTGCAGTGTCTATGATGCCAGGCGCTACTGCATTAACAGTGATCCCACGACTAGCGACCTCTAGTGAAAGCGCTTTAGTTGCTGCATTAAGAGCACCTTTTGCGGCAGCATAGTTAACCTGACCGCGATTTCCCATTAAAGCAGCAATAGAAGAAACATTGATAATGCGACCCCATCGACTGCGAATCATTGGCATCATCAGTGTATGGGTAACATGATAAAAGCCGTTAACTGATACATTGATGACATCTTGCCATTGTTGGAGGCTCATACCAGGAAAGATAGCGTCGTCATGAATGCCAGCATTGTTTACTAATACTTGGATTGCTTTATCTTCTATGAGCGGATTAAGTGCATCCATCACTGCTTGATAATCAGTAACATCAAAGCAAACTGCGCTAGCACTACCATCATTATCAATAATTTCTTGGGCAAGCTTTTGCGCATTCTGCAGATTTCGATTGGCATGCACAAAGACGTGATAACCGTCATTAGCAAGCGTGCGACAAATAGCGGCCCCTATACCACCACTGCCACCAGTGACTAGTGCGTGTTTTGTCATAAAGTTCCTAACAGTGAATCTGAATTTATCATTACAGCTGCACGTCCTTCAAGTAATACGGTGCGCTCGGCTTGTACGGTAAATGTATATAATAGATTATCCACACTCTTATTAACACACTTAGCATTGATAGTAAGCGCTAACTTAAAATCATCTAGATACTTACAATGTATCTGGCAGCCACGTACACTCACTAAAAATCCAGCACGAGGGCGTGACTGCCCGGGTGGCGCTAGCAAAGCGCCATGTACGGCCATTGCTTGGGCAGCATACTCGATGCCACATGCAGCATTCAATCTAGAACTAACACGCAAAGGGTTAGACGCTAACTGGTGAGTTGCGGATGAGCAAGTAATGCTCTGTTCGCTCCAATGTGTAACACCGTCAAGCAAACACATACTACCTTGATGTGGTATATGCGCCTCTATCCATTTTTTATCTATTTGCTTATCTATCATTTGCAAGGTGTGATTGCCACAGCAATACGTTGATGATCTAAATAATCTATAGTAATCGTTTCAGTCTGGCCCTGAGCTATTGCAGCCAGTAATGGTAGGCCACGCGCAGTAGGAATTGTTTTACGCAAAGTTTCCAATTCGTCGTTGGATAATTTACTGGCACTCCCATTACAAAGACTAATCTCTACTTGAGCATCAGAATGTTGCGTTTTTATAGGTGAAAGGACTATCCCGATTCCAAAAGCAGCTGGAATCGGGCGTACATGGTTTAGTGGTTCAGGATAGCCTGTATCGACCGCGATTAGCATTGTTGCGATATTATCCGCAACCACTTGTGTTATCGCTTCGAGTAGGCCAGCACCAAAACTAGCATCATATGCGCACAATACTGAAATGGGTGTTTTGGCGCCAGTTGCAATACTCCAATAGCCTGCTGCGGCATTATGAACTGAATTATGGAAGCGCGTTGGAGATAGTTGTCTATCCTCTGAAGCCAATGTCTTGCAAATTTCATGACAATTCTTACCATCGCCGCTCGATGAGCTATAAACACAAGCTAGTGATGCAGGGTCTTCTCCTGCTGCCTCGGCAGCTTCCAAGCCTACAGCAAGTGTTAATTTGACCAGCTCACCACTGCGACGTCTTTCTGTTGCAGGCAAAATTTGGGGGGTTGGTATGGTTGTGGTTTGCGGTTGATAAGCTGTTTTATTGTTAAGCACGCTGACACTATCGGGCCAACTTATTAAGCCTGGACCAATCAGGCTTATACCATTTATATATGCGCTGAGTATGGGTGAAACATTGCTCGTCATCATTTGCTTGCTTTTCCAAAAATCAGACTGCAGTTAGTGCCGCCAAAACCAAAAGAATTGCTCATCACATACGAAACTTTATTTTCGCGGCTTTTTAATAGGTAATCGATATGAATGTTTGGGTCTAGTTGTTGTGTATTTAAACCTGCCGGCATCAAGTTACTTTGTAATGTAATTGCGCAGATAGCAGCCTCAAGCGCTCCAGCAGCACCCAGGGCATGGCCAGTAGCCCCCTTCGTCGAGCTACAAGGCACTTTTCGACCAAAAATCCTTTTGACAGCCAATCCCTCAGCTGCATCATTGCTTTGTGTGGCAGTGCCATGTAAGTTAATGTAGTCAATATCTTCAGCCTTCAGTCCAGCTGAGTCTAATGCGGCTTGCATAGCCAAACTTGCACCTAAACCTTCTGGGTGTGGTGACGACATATGATAAGCATCACTGGATTCACCACCACCAAGCAATAAAATGTCGTTGCTATTTAAGTTATCAGGCGCGTGTTCTAATAATGCGAAAGCACCTGCCTCACTGATTGAAATGCCATCACGATCTGCATCATATGGGCGACAGGCATTGCTGGCAGTCAGCTCAAGCGAGTGAAATCCGTATAAAGTGGTCAGGCATAAAGAGTCTACTCCTCCCACAATAGCCGCATCAATCAAACCAACTTTCATCATCCGCTGGGCTGAACAAAATACTTTGGCGCTTGAAGAGCAGGCTGAGGAGACAGCCACCGCCGGACCTGTTAAGTCAAAATATTGTCGTGTAAAGTCGGCGACACTAAATGTATTGTGCGTACCACTATAGTGGAAGTCATCTGGTAGAAAGCCAGTATTGGGGTCCAGCTTTCGATAAGCCAGTTCGGTCTGTAAAATACCAGATGTGCTTGTTCCGACAAATACCCCAATGCGGTCAGCACCATACTTGTCTATCGCTATACGTACCGCATCTGAGAATTGATCTTGCTCAAGGGCTAGCTGAGCCAGCCGATTATTACGGCAATCAAAGTTTTTAAGATGGTTTGGCAAAAGAACGGAGTCGACCCCCGCTACTTCTCCAATGTAGGTATCCAAATCAACTGTTTCAAAATTACATTTCGCTAGTCCTGAGTAGTTTTGTTGTAACGATGTTGTCGTTTGATTTAAACCCAAACCAATGCAGCTGGTAGCAGTAAAATGAGAGAGTAACAGTGGGTTCAATGGTATATTCCGTTAAAATATGACCATAGTGGGTCATTAATCGTTTTATAAGCAATGTGCAATTCTAACAAATATCCATTAAGTTTAATTCATAATGCAGTTATTATATTCGTGTATAACTTTTTGAAAATACCACATACGTTTCAAGCAAAAATCAGATGATTGGCTTTAATAAGTATAAGGGAAGCTTCTATTCAATATGCAAGGCATCATACTAATCATTGGTACTTTGTTTTTAAGTATAGTTTCACGTCAATCAATACGGCAGCCAGGCACACATGGCTATTATCGGTTTTTTGCGTGGGAATTCATGTTGTTGTTATATGTTCTGAACTTGCCTACTTGGTATGATGATGTTGAGGCATTTCATCAGATTGTTGCAACACTCTTTTTCATGGTCTCATTTTTTATGATTTTAACGGGTGCATTACAGTTGCGTATGTTTGGTAAGCCAGATAGTAAACGTGATGATGTGCCGATGCTGCATTTTGAAAAAACAACAATTTTGGTGACTACAGGAATTTATCAATATATACGTCACCCAATATATGGATCATTGTTTTTTTTATGTTGGGGTTTTTTCTTTAAAAACCCCTCTTTGTTAGGTGCTGTAATTGCAAGTTTAGCAAGTATATTTCTAATGCTTACTATTTGTGTGGAAGAAAAAGAGAACGTTAAATTTTTTGGCAATCAATATCTTGACTATATGAATCATACCAAGAGATTGATTCCGTTTATTTGGTAGTACTGTTAATGTCTTGCTTTGTCCATATATGCATGAATAGCATCCATGATATTGGTGCGATCCTCTTTGGGTAATGCCCACAAACGCACTATATATTCAAGAATAAACATTAATCCAACCAAAGGTAGGTATATAAAGTTAGAAAAAATTGACCAAACATTAATTGGATAATAGAAAAATAGCCAACTCGATACAAGGGATACCATGACAAAGAACAGCGCCCAAGCAATAGTAACTTTTCGTGTATAGCTAATCAGTACTGGAGAAAGTGACTCGTGTGCCATCTCTGCAAATTGAGTACAAAGTGGCTGCTGATTACTTCTAAGTGTGCGAGCAAAAGTTATGAATAAAACAAACTGCAGACTTTCATGCACAAGCCAATAAATCCAATCATAGTGCTCTTTCAAATAACGCCAAACCAACCAGAATACTGGGGTTGCAATTAACAGTACACTGAATATCAAGTATCGTTGCTTAGTCTTGTATGCCAGTATTACTATCGTCAGCATAATTGGCATCATCGCAATTAGTGCACCAAAGGACGCATATGTTCTGGTTTGCAGTGTGTAGTTGGCTAGTATGGAATAACAGAGTACGGCTATCAAAAAACCCACTAAGCGCATATTGTGGGACTTTTTTGACATTATTTTGTACGTTTTGAGTGGATATAATCAGCGAAGCATCTCATCGAACTGAAAATGGCATGATTGTCTTTGCTGTCTGCTCGTAATTGAAGGCCGTACTTTTTGGAAACTACAAGTGCAATTTCTAGAATGTCGATAGAATCTAGCCCAAGTCCATCTCCATAAAGCGGATCATCTAAATTGATTTCTTCGGCCGTTTCTTCAAGATTTAACGTTTCTATTACTAAATGCGTGACTTCGTTGTAAAAGTCTGCTGGTGTTGCATTAACCATATGATTCATTATTTTAAGAAGTTGTCACACACATTATATGGTGAATTGATAAATCAGTATAGTAGCCAGCACTAGCAGTAAAAATACGAATAAACGACTACAGTGATGTTCTGCCTTAAACTATATTCTCCAGCTAATTGTGCCAAGCATTGTCGCGTATATCTGTCAATCATGCATGCTCAGACAAAATAAAGTAAAATATTATTTTATTGTAGCAGTTGGCAATGACACTGAAGTTTTGTTAAAACCTACCAATCAATATTTCATTTGATATGCTGGTTCTTGTGAGAAGCTAATGATAACAACCCCTCCCTGTGTGATGACTTTTTCGGCAACAGATCCTAGTAGTGGTGCAGGGTTGCAGGCAGATGTGCTTACTTTGGCAAGTATTGGCTGCCATCCCGTTTCCGTATTAACAGGCTATACAGTTCAAGATACAACAGGCGTAGAAAACTTGACAGCACTCGATGCAGAGTGGGTAAACGATCAAGCACGGACAATTTTGGAAGATGTGAAAGTCTCTGCCTTTAAGTTAGGTGTACTTGGCAGTGTAGAAAACATTGCAGTAGTGGCAGAAATAATGGCAGACTATCCTGAGGTGCCACTGCTGATAGATCCGATTTTAACATCTGGTCGTGGAGATGAATTTAGTAATGATGAAATGCAAGCAGCGATGTGTGAATTGTTATTTCCACAAGCCACTTTAATAACACCAAACAGTTTAGAAGCACGTCGATTGGCATTTTATGATGAGGCGGAGGAAGTAAAATACAGCTCGCTTGAGGAATCAGCTCAGCGTTTGCTGGCAATGGGTTCAGAATATGTGCTGATTACAGGAACGCATGAGAGGACAACGGATGTTGTTAATGCGCTTTACGGAACTGAAGGTTTGATTAGGGAATATCATTGGGAGCGCCTAAAAGCCAGCTATCACGGATCTGGTTGTACGCTAACAAGTGCGATAGCGGCCTGTCTGGCACATGGTTTAACGATACAAGAAGCATTACAAGAAGCACAAGAGTATACTTGGCAAACACTTAAAAACGCTTTTAGACCGGGAATGGGCTTATATATTCCTGATCGATTTTTTTGGGCAAGGGACGAGGCAGAATCTTTTGACGGTGACTCCGATAAACCATCATCAATCCAACATTAGTGGCTTGTATGCAGTAACACCAAATGAATTAGACACTAAATTATTAGTGGCAAAAGTTGAGGCTGCGCTTAAAGGCGGAGTTCGACTCATTCAATACCGCAACAAAGCAGCGGGTAAATCGTTATTGCTAAGACAGGCTACCGCCTTATTAGCAGCATGTCGTGCTTATGGCGCATTATTAATAATCAATGATCATTTGGATTTGTGTGCAAGAATTGATGCTGATGGTATACATTTGGGTGCTACTGACTGTAAGCCTGGCCCAGTCAGACGTCTATTAGGCGCGGATAAAATCATCGGTGTTTCTTGCTATAACCAACTCAATTTAGCGCAGGAAGCAGAAGCAGAAGGCGCAAATTATGTTACATTTGGTGCATACTTTAATTCAGATTCAGCATCTAATTTAATTAGTGCGCCACTGGAGCTTTTTCAGCAAGCCAAGCAAACAATCAAAATACCAGTTGTTGGCTTTGGTGAAATAACAATTGATCATGCGGATCGTGTTAAAGCGGCGGGTGCCGATGCAATAGCCGTGATTGATGCGCTGTTTGAGGCCAAGAACATTACGACGCTTAGCCAACAATTTAATGCGGTTTATCATTAACTAACTATTTTTAATCCAATAATTTTAAACAAGATGACTTCACAAAATCAGATTTTATTCGAGAAATCACAAAGACTCATTCCAGGTGGCGTTAATTCACCTGTACGCGCGTTTCGCAGCGTAGGCGGTACGCCTGTTTTTTTTAAGAAAGGCTTGGGGTCAAAACTTTGGGATGTGGATGGCAAGGAATATATTGATTACATCAATTCATGGGGGCCAATGATATTAGGCCATGCGCACCCTGAGGTGATAGAGGCTGTGCAGGCTGTTGCTGCAAATAGCCTATCGTTCGGGGCGCCAACAGGTTTAGAGCTAGAGATGGCTGAGATGATTAATAAATTGGTACCTAGCATGGAGCAGGTTAGATTAGTCAGCTCTGGTACTGAGGCAACCATGAGTGCGATTCGTGTTGCAAGAGGTTTCACTGGTCGCAGCAAGCTAGTCAAATTTGAGGGCTGCTACCATGGGCATGCTGATGCACTGCTAGTGAAAGCCGGCTCAGGCTTGCTCACATTTGGCGAACCTGACTCTGCCGGTGTACCAGCAGAAGTCGCTGCCAATACCCTCACCTTAAGCTATAACAATGTTGAGCAATTGGAGACATTGTTTAAACAATCAGGGGACGAAATTGCTTGTGTCATTCTTGAACCAGTCGTTGGTAATATGAATTTAGTTAAACCATCAGAAGCGTTTCTTAAAACATTACGTGCTTTATGTACACAATACGGAGCTATTTTGATTTTTGACGAAGTCATGACTGGTTTCCGCGTGCATCTAGGTGGCGCACAAGCATTATTTGATATCAAACCAGACATGACAACATTAGGTAAAGTCATTGGTGGTGGTTTGCCTGTAGGCGCTTTCGGCGGTAGAAAAGATATCATGTCTGGTTTGGCACCACTGGGTAAGGTATATCAGGCGGGTACCCTATCAGGAAACCCAGTTGCTGTCACAGCGGGACTAAAGACGCTAGAACTAATCCAGGCGCCAGATTTCTACGAAAAGTTATCACGCCAAACGACGAAGCTAGTTAATGGCTTGATTGATACAGCAAAAAAAGTAGGTGTTAAGTTTAGTGCTCAAAGTGTAGGCGGAATGTTTGGTCTATACTTTAGTGAAAGATGTCCAAGCTCTTTTGAAGATGTCATGGCTTCTGATAAAATTGCATTTAATACCTTTTTTCACAGTATGTTGGATAATGGTATCTATCTAGGACCTTCCGCTTTTGAGGCTGGATTTGTCTCTGCTGCTCACACGGATGTAGACATTACAGCAACAATAGTAGCCGCTGAGAAGGCATTTCAGAAAACTTTGGAAGTAAATTAGCGCCAAAATATTACCTTGCCTGATTGATAGCAGGTGCTTTTAACGGTATTATTTAAGGTTCCGCTAAATGTTTAGTATTGCTTAAGAGTATGGTCATGAATACAGATAAATCAATTAATCCGCATAATGTGCAATTAACTGGCTCAGTACCAGCAAAACAAGGCTTATATAACCCAAAAAATGAGCACGATGCCTGTGGAGTTGGCTTTGTAGCACACATCAAAGGCAAGAAAAGCCATGAGATAGTGCAACAAGGTTTGCAACTACTGACTAACTTAACCCATCGTGGTGCTACAGGTTATGATCCTAAGTTAGGAGATGGTGCTGGTTTGCTGATGCAAATACCAGACACCTTCATGCGTGAAGAAGCAGCCAAACTAAACATTAAGCTTCCTGAGCAAGGAAAATACGCGGTTGGTAATTTATTTTTACCACAAGTATCCAGCAACAGAGCGCAATGCGAAGGTATTATCGAAAACATCATTCGCGAAGAGGAGCAGGTGTTATTAGGATGGCGCGATGTGCCAGTTGATAACAGTAATATCGCGCAGGCAGCGCGAGATGTTGAACCAAGAATGCGTCAAGTATTCATTGGTAGCACATTCGACGATGAGCAAGAGTTTGAGCGCAAATGCTTTGTCATGCGCAAACGTATCGAGCATGCTGTGCGTGGTTTAGATCTGCAAGATAATGCGTATTTTTATGTACCATCACTTTCCTGCAGGACGATTGTGTACAAAGGTATGCTCTTAGCCAATGAGGTTGGTGTGTACTACAAAGATTTGGTGGACGAGCGTGTAGTTTCTGCCCTGGCGTTGGTTCATCAACGTTTCTCAACAAATACATTCCCATCTTGGCATCTGGCGCATCCGTTCAGAATGATTGCACACAATGGTGAGATTAATACGGTGCAAGGTAACGTAAATTGGATGACAGCAAGACATGCAGCCATGCATTCAGAATTACTAGGTGAGGACCTTGAAAAAGTTTGGCCACTGATTGTGTCAGGTCGTTCAGATTCTGCATGTTTCGATAATTGTCTAGAGCTGTTGGTTGCTGGTGGTTATAGTGTGCCTCATGCCATGATGATGATGATTCCTGAGGCATGGAATAACAACCCGCTTATGTCAGAAGATAGACGTGCATTCTATGAATACCATGCTGCGATTATGGAGCCATGGGATGGCCCTGCTGCTGTAGCTTTCACAGATGGTAAAACAATTGGCGCGACACTAGACCGTAACGGACTGCGTCCAGCGCGCTATCTGGTGACAGAAGACGACATTGTGATGATGGCATCAGAAATGGGTGTGATTACTTTTCCTGAAGAAAAAATTGTTAAGAAATGGCGCTTACAGCCAGGCAAAATGCTCATGATCGATATGGAGCAAGGCCGCATCATTGATGATGAAGAAGTTAAAGGTAAGCTAGCAACTGCTAAGCCATACAGACAATGGATTGATCAAACAAGCTACCATATTGACCGTTTGCCAGAAGTGAAAAAAACCATTGAGTTGAACGAGAGTTTACTCGACACACAACAAGCATTTGGCTACACCCAAGAAGATATTAAATTTGTCCTTGAGCCTATGATTAAAACGGGCCAAGAAGGCTCTGGCTCGATGGGTAATGATGCGGCGTTACCTGTTTTATCAAACAAACCTAAAGTCTTGTACAACTACTTTAAGCAACTATTTGCACAGGTTACAAACCCACCAATTGATCCTATCCGTGAAGAAATGGTGATGTCACTAGTGACATTTGTAGGACCAAAACCTAATTTACTAGCGGTAAATGATACTAATCCGCCAATTAGGCTAGAGGGCAGTCAGCCAATATTGAGTGAAGAAGCTTATGCCAAAATACTCAATATCAACGCAGTGACTAAAGGTGCTTATACGTCAAAAACAATTGATATTTGTTATCCTGCTGCGACCGGTACTGCTGGAATGAATATTGCGTTGACTGATATTTGTGCTAAGGCTGAGCAATCAGTCAGTGATGGTTACAATATTATCGTGTTAGATGATTTAACGCTGGATAAAAACCAAGTTGCTATTCCAGCATTGCTAGCTTGTTCTGCTGTGCATATGCATTTGGTCAGACAGGGGCTAAGAACAAAGACAGGTTTGGTTGTATCTACAGGCTCTGCCAGAGAGGTACATCATTTTGCACTTTTAGCTGGATACGGTGCTGAAGCAGTATTCCCTTGGTTGGTTTATAAAACTATTGAGGGTATGACAGATAATGCACCAGAGGCCAAGCAAAAATTCATCAAAGCAATTGGTAAAGGTTTGTATAAAGTTATGTCTAAAATGGGCATCTCTACTTACCAATCTTATTGTGGGGCACATATTTTCGAAGCTATTGGCCTCAATTCGCAATTTGTTGAAGAGTACTTTACAGGTACTGAATCGAAAATTGAGGGCATTGGTTTAGAGGAAGTTGCTGAAGAAGCGTTACGTTTACATCAAGCTGCTTTTGGCAATGATCCTGTCCTTGAGAATGCATTAGATGCAGGAGGAGAGTATGCATTCAGAATTCGTGGCGAAGAGCATATGTGGACACCAAGCTCCATTGCTAAATTGCAACACGCAACACGTGCAAATCAATACGAAACATATAAAGAATATGCTGAATTGATTAATAATCAATCACGTCGTCATATGACATTGCGTGGTTTATTTGAAATCAAAACAGCTAAAAATCCAATCCCGCTGGAACAAGTTGAACCAGCAAAAGAAATAGTAAAGCGCTTTGCTACAGGAGCAATGTCACTTGGCTCAATTTCAACAGAAGCGCATGCCACGTTGGCTATCGCAATGAATCGTATCGGTGGAAAATCAAACACAGGCGAAGGTGGTGAGGATAAAAAACGATTTATCCCAGTAGCATCTGATACCAGCATGTCCGCTGTTTTTGGCAAAGAGTTTATTGAGTCAGATATTGCTTTGAAATCTGGTGATTCAATGCGCTCAAGTATTAAACAAGTGGCAAGTGGTCGCTTTGGCGTAACTGCAGAATACTTGTCTAACGCAGACCAGATTCAAATTAAAATGGCTCAAGGCGCAAAACCTGGTGAAGGTGGCCAGTTGCCTGGACATAAAGTTAGCCAATATATTGCTAAACTACGTTTTAGTGTGCCTGGTGTTGGCTTGATTTCGCCACCGCCGCATCATGATATTTATTCAATTGAAGATTTGGCGCAGCTAATTCATGACTTAAAAAATGCAAATCCAAAGGCTTCAATATCGGTGAAACTAGTATCAGAAACTGGCGTAGGTACTGTTGCTGCGGGTGTGGCTAAAGCCAAATCAGATCATATTGTCATCGCTGGTCATGATGGTGGCACTGGCGCATCACCATTGTCATCAGTAAAGCATGCTGGTACGCCTTGGGAATTAGGGCTTGCAGAAACACAGCAAACCTTAGTGCTCAATCAGTTGCGTGGTCGTGTAGTCGTGCAGGTGGACGGTCAAATGAAAACTGGTCGTGATGTTGTGATTGGTGCTTTGTTAGGAGCGGATGAATTTGGTTTTGCAACTGCACCGCTCGTAGTCGAAGGTTGTATTATGATGCGCAAATGCCATTTAAACACCTGCCCAGTTGGTGTTGCAACACAAGACCCAGAGCTACGTAAAAAATTTACTGGTCAACCAGAGCATGTTGTCAATTATTTCTTCTTTGTTGCGGAAGAAATTCGCGAGCTGATGGCAAGTATGGGTATCGCTAAATTTGACGACATTATTGGCCGTGCAGATTTACTGGATATGCAAGCTGGTATCGATCACTGGAAAATAAATGGTCTAAACTTTGAGAAGATTTTACATCTCCCAGAAATGCCAGCATCTGTTGCGCGCTATAACATTGAAGAACAGTATCATGCCCTAGACAAGGCACTAGACAATGCATTGATTGCTAAAGCAAAAGATGCAATTGAGCATGGTAAAAAAGTCGTCATTGATTCTCCGATTGTGAATACCAATCGTACGGTCGGTACTATGTTGTCACATGAGATAGCAAGCAGGTATGGTAATGAAGGCCTGCCTAACGATACTATTCAAGTTAATTTTACGGGTACATCTGGGCAAAGTTTTGCTGCCTTTTTAGCCAAAGGTATAACATTTACCTTAACGGGTGAAGGCAATGATTATGTTGGTAAAGGTTTATGTGGTGGTCGTATCATTATTAAACCATCGTCATTATTCCGCGGGGTCTCGCATGAAAACATCATCGTCGGAAACACAGTTATGTATGGTGCTACAACGGGTGAAACTTACTTTAGTGGTGTAGCAGGGGAGCGTTTCTGTGTTCGCAATTCAGGCGCATCTTCAGTAGTAGAAGGCGTGGGTAATCATGGCTGTGAATACATGACTGGCGGTACAGTTGTTGTACTTGGTTTAACTGGTCAAAACTTTGCGGCGGGTATGAGCGGTGGTGTGGCCTATATTTACGATGTCGATGGCATGTTTGATAAGCGCTGTAATTTGAGTATGGTTACACTTGAAAAAGTGGCACCAGCAGACGCTGATATTGGTAAAGTAATGCACTTAAATCAACCAGATGATGTCATCTTGAAAGGGTTGATTGAAAACCATGCTAACTTTACCGGAAGTCCACGCGCTAAAGAAATTTTAGCTAACTGGGATACAAGTCGCGAGAAATTTGTAAAAGTGATGCCTAATGAATATAAACGTGCACTAACAGAGTTAGCTGCAATATCAAGTAAGGAAGCAGCATAATGGGTAAAGTGACTGGATTTAAAGAGTTTGAACGACTTTATGAGGCAAATCTGCCTGTTCAAGATCGCGTCAAAAACTATAAAGAATTTGTACTGCATTTAAGTGATGAAGAAGCTAAAGTGCAAGGCGCTCGTTGTATGGATTGTGGTATTCCATTTTGTACAAATGGTTGTCCTGTTAATAACATCATTCCAGACTTTAATGATTTGGTGTATACCCAAGATTGGCGTCAGGCGATTGATGTTTTGCATTCTACAAATAACTTTCCAGAATTTACGGGACGTATTTGCCCTGCACCCTGCGAAGCTGCTTGTACCTTAAATATCAATGATGATGCAGTCGGTATTAAATCCATAGAACACGCCATTATAGATAAGGCTTGGGAAAATGATTGGGTTAAACCTCATATTAATACAAACAAAACAGGCAAAAAAATTGCAATTGTCGGTTCAGGCCCTGCAGGTTTAGCTGCAGCTCAGCAGTTAGCGCGTGCCGGACACAGTGTCACTGTATTAGAAAAAAATGACCGTATCGGTGGTTTATTGCGTTATGGCATCCCAGACTTTAAATTAGAGAAGTCACATATTGACAGACGTATGACGCAGATGGAAGCAGAAGGCGTTACGTTCAAAGTAAATCAATACGTTGGTGAAAATGTTAAAGCGGAAGATGTATTAACGGAGTATGACGCGGTTGTGCTTGCTGGTGGTGCTGAATTACCGCGTGATTTGCCAGTGCCAGGGCGTGAGTTAGATGGTGTTCATTTTGCAATGGATTTCTTAACGCCAAACAATAAAGCTGTTGCTGGTGATCATGTACCTAACCAAATCAAAGCGACGGGAAAACATGTAGTTGTTATTGGTGGTGGTGATACTGGCTCTGATTGTGTGGGTACATCAAATCGTCATGGTGCAGCTAAAATTACACAGTTTGAATTGATGCCTCAGCCGCCAGAGCAAGAAAACCGTGCTCTAACTTGGCCAAACTGGCCGCTGAAATTGCGTACATCTAGTTCGCATGAGGAAGGTGCAGAGCGTGATTGGTCTGTTGCCACTAAAGAACTGATCGGAGAAAATGGTAAAGTCACCGGTCTGAAGGCTGTCAGATTAGAGTGGCAAGGCCGTGAAATGAAAGAGGTACCGGGATCAGAGTTCACTATTAAAGCTGATTTAGTATTACTAGCGATGGGTTTTGTGTCACCAATGCAAAATGTGTTGGATGCTTTCGGCATTGAAAAAGATAATCGCAATAATGCTAAAGCAACGACAGATGGTGACGGGTGTTACAAAACTAATGTTGACAAGGTATTTGCTGCTGGAGATATGCGTCGCGGTCAATCATTAGTGGTTTGGGCCATACGTGAAGGGCGTCAGTGTGCCAAAGCGGTAGATGAGTTTTTAATGGGCAGCTCCGTACTGCCGCGTTGATATACGACAACTGCAATACAATAATGGGGATACATGCAGTATCCCCAATTTTTTATAAAAGAGCGAATTATGCAAGCACTCCAAAATGATCAATTCCTAAGGGCGCTCAAGCGTCAATCTACAGAGTACACGCCAGTGTGGATGATGCGACAAGCTGGTCGCTACCTGCCAGAGTACAAAGCAACACGCCAAGATGCAGGTAGTTTTATGGATCTTTGCCGAAATGCACAGTTTGCAACGGATGTTACGTTACAACCGCTAGATCGCTATCCTTTGTTAGATGCAGCGATTCTATTCTCAGATATCTTGACCATTCCTGATGCTATGGGTTTGGGTCTAACTTTTGAAGCAGGTGAAGGACCAAAATTTGAGCATACGCTACAAGGAGAAGCTGATATTAAAAAATTAGCTATTCCTGATATGGCAAAACTGCAATATGTTTTTAACGCAGTTACTAGCATCCGCAAAGCGTTAAACGGCCGAGTACCATTGATTGGCTTTGCTGGTAGTCCTTGGACTCTCGCAACCTACATGGTTGAAGGCAAAGGTGGCACAGACTTTCTAACAACTAAAAAAATGGCCTACTCTCGTCCAGATTTGTTGCATCACATACTAGAGATAACAGCTCAGACTGTTATTCAGTACTTGAATGCTCAAATTGAGGCGGGCGCTCAAGCCGTGATGATCTTTGATTCATGGGGGGGTGCGTTATCGCATAATGCATATATTGAGTTCTCCCTGAACTATATGAAAAAAATTATCTCAGGTTTAATTAAATCATCAGAAAATAGAGAAGTACCTTGTATTATGTTTACTAAAGGCGGTGGTTTATGGCTAGAAGCACAAGCTGAAGCAGGTGCTGATGCACTTGGTTTAGATTGGGCTATTGACATAGGGCAAGCACGTGCACGTGTAGGTGCGCGTGTCGCATTGCAAGGTAACTTAGACCCAGCCGTTTTACTTTCAACACCAGAAGCGATAGAAAAAGAAGTAGCTAATATTCTAGCAAGCTATGGTCATGGACATGGTCATGTATTTAATTTGGGTCATGGTATTACCCAATGGACTCCCCCAGAAAACGCAGCCGCATTTTTAGAAGCTGTACGCAAACATAGCTTACAGTACCATACTTAGTTAATATTGATTATGTTGGAATGGCTCTGTGCAGAGTAATCTTAGGTTAAGTCCAAATAAAAGCCTACTCCCTTTTTAGAGGCTGTTAGAAATCACAGCAAAAAATATCATGCTTATTCAATTGGTTGAGACATAAAAAAATGGCCCTTGAAAAGGACCATTTCAGTGGAGGCTGTTTCAAACCTCAGGTTTATGTGTAACTAAACTTTCTGAATATTAGAAGCTTGTTTACCTTTTGGACCGTCAGTAACGTCGAATGTTACTTTTTCGTTTTCTTTCAAACTTTTGTAACCTGTATCAACGATTGCTGAAAAGTGAGCAAATAAATCGTCACCACCTTCATCTGGAGTAATAAACCCAAAACCTTTTGAATCATTAAACCATTTTACTGTTCCTGTTGCCATGTCTTATATCTTTCATACTTTAAATAGGGAGGCACCCTGAAAACTTGGGTTTTAAAATCTAATGCCTTACTGACTTAAAATTGAAAAATCCAACGCCTTAGTACGCTTTGTACACGCTAATTCAGATAAAAACAAGAGTTAAATACATTTTTTTGCATGAAAAATACAAAAAAAAGGCATTTTTTGGTGTTTTTGTTGCTAAACATGTCTTCTAAGCCTATACTGCGTGCGTTATTAAAGATGTAAACTAATACTCAACAATGGAGGCTATATTTGGCTAAAGAAGAACTTATTGAAATGAATGGTGTGGTAACTGAAGTATTACCTGATTCTCGTTATCGCGTGACGCTAGAAAATGATCACGAGTTAATTGCCTATGCAGGCGGTAAAATGAAAAAAAACCATATTCGCATATTAGCTGGCGACAATGTTACTTTAGAACTATCACCTTACGATATCAATAATGGTCGTATTACTTTTAGACACATTGAAGCTGGTAGCAATAACTATACACCAAGAAAAAAGCGCTTTTGATCAAATATTAAAAGATCAAATGGTGGTGTAAAAAAGCTCCAGAGGGAGCTTTTTTGTTTTAAGGCAGCATTCTCTTCATGGTATCGTCTTTATCGATAAATTTATGCTTTAATGCACCCGCAATATGTAAGATAAGTACCAATACCAATATTAATCCTGCTACTTCATGGACTTCGTGAAAAATTTCACGCATTGGTTTGCTATCAATACCTGCAATAAAATCTAATCCAAACCACTTAACACCATACTTGCTAGCTATGGACATGATCAAACCACTGGCAGGGATAGCGATTAGCAGTAAATACAAAAGGTGATGTGCACCAGTGGCTAATTTAATTTCCCATGGCTTGTGAGTTGCAAGTGGGGCTGGTGGCTTGTGCCCTACTCTCCAAAAAATACGCACTATAATCAACGCAAGTAAAGTAATGCCAATTGATTTATGTAAGTTGAAATAAAAGGTCCTTGGTGATGCTTCTTCTGCGAGATTCCAGGTATAGATTCCCCAATTAAATAAATCATAAGAAATCTGTTTAGGCGCTTCACGTGGCAAGTCTGTCATAAACCAACCCAGTGCAAGCATGCCAAAAATACCTAGTGCAATCAGCCAGTGTAAGATAATGGCAACTGTTGTATAGCGGTTATTCATGAATTCCCCTCAATGGTCTCAGCATTATTATAAAGTAAACCAGCACGATTGGTTTATGTGACAATCATCACTACATTAATGTTTACTTTAGCAGTAATATTCTAACCGTTATATAAGAAAAGAGACGAATGATGCAGAGATTATTACAAATAATGATTTTGCTACTCCTAAGCAGTTGTGCAAACAGTGAGGTAATAACGAGTAAAGGCTTCCTGAAAAATGTTGGTGATGGCATCTATGTGCACCATGGAGAACATTTAGATATTGATACAGGTTACCAAGGTGATATCTGTAATATCAGTGTTGTCATTGGTGATAAAGGTGTAGCCGTAATAGATACAGGCGGTAGTTTAAAAGTTGGTCAAACTTTACATGCTGCAATTCGTAATATAACTAGTTTACCTATCCTGTATGTGATTAATACCCATGTGCATCCAGATCATATTTTTGGGAATGCTGCATTTGTGGCAGATAAACCGACATTTGTCGGGCATGAAAAATTGGCAGAAGCGATGCAATTGCGAGCAGAGGCCTATCAAAAATTAAATGAGCAATATTTGGGTGAAGATGCTAAAGGAAGTGAGATAGTCATTCCTACAGTCCTAGTGAAAGATAATATTGAGCTTGATTTAGGCGGGCGGAAATTAACGCTGCATGCTTATCCAAATGCACACACTAATACTGATATTACCGTTATTGACTCAAAAACAGAGACACTCTTTGCAGGTGATTTACTGTTTATTGAGCGTACGCCTGTCATAGAAGGTGATATAAAAGGGCTGATCAGCGTGTTAGATGAGTTAAAAACCCATAAGTCAGTCAAACAGGTTGTACCTGGCCATGGTCCTGAAACAAAAGATTGGGTTACTGCAATTAATAACGAGTTACGTTATTTAAATCTTTTACTGAAAGATATTAGAGCTGCTATTGAAAATGATGTAGGCTTAGAAGCCACCATGAAAACAGCTGCTGCTAGTGAAAGAGATAACTGGGTTTTATTTGATATTGCAAATCGGCGTAACGTGAATATGCTGTATCCTGCATTAGAGTGGGAATAAAAAAGCGGCATTTGCCGCTTTTTTATTTGCCGAATATTATTTTTTAAGGTTGTCTAAGCTGCAGCCAGTTTGTGGATGCAGGCTTAGTAGTAACATGCCGCCTGCAATACCAATATACAAGAAGAAGACTTCAGGTATAACACGGCCTAAAACAATAGCTAAGAAAATTGATAAAACCGTTAAGACCAGTGCACAAAGCTTGGTTTTATAGCCTAAGAGTAAGCCAAAGCCAGCGATGAGTTGAACTAGTATTAAGACTGGTGCAAATACTGCTGGCAAGCCAAATTGACCTAGTGTCACCTGGTACTGCACGTAGCCGTCTGGATTATTCATAATACTGCTTAAACGTAAGAATACTAGACCTAAAAAAACAAGTGCAAGTAAGATTCGTGCCGTTGCTGTTTGATACCTTTGCATCATTTATCCTTCTGGTTCACATAGTAAATTTATGCATGCATAATGCCTGTAACTGTAACTCACTGCAAGCATTACAAAATTGAAACAGGCATTTTATATTAAACAGGTTGCTTGGTCGACTCATGGGGCTGAACTACGATTCATTCGAGAGTTAGTATTTATTAAAGAGCAGTCGGTACCCGTATCGTTAGAATGGGATGGTTTAGATGATGATGCCACGCATTTAATTGCATTTGACGATGAGAACCATGCCCTAGGTTGTGCGCGTATTGTTAATCAAAATAATATAGGTCGTATGGCAGTATTGCAAGAGAAGCGTGGTTTGGGCATAGGCTTATTATTATTGAACGCAGCAGTTGAGCATTGCCGCATACAGGATCAAATGCTTGTCAAACTCTCTGCACAAATGCATGCGGTACCGTTTTATGAAAAATCTGGTTTTACTGTAAACAGCGCACCTTATTTGGATGCCAATATTTGGCATGTGGATATGCAACTTTATATTTAAGTCAGTTTCTTTAAATTGTATAATCGTATAAATCAAAAAGATTTTTTTATTAATTGTTAAGGGAAACTATGTCAAAACCAGTTATTTTTAAAGCAGGTGAAGCTACACTGTATACAGAAGGAAAAGATACATCAGCAGCAATGCCTGAAATTTTGATCGGTGCAGTGGATGGTCCAGTTGGTCAAGCATTTGCAAACTTGATGCAACAATCTAAAGGCCATACGGCTATGTTTGCGGTACGCGACCTAAATCAAATGGTACGTCCTGTTTGTATGACTGTCCCTAAAGTAACACTAAAAGACTCTGCTAATATTGAGTTGTTTGGTGGTTTAGTGCAGGCAGCAACTGCAGATGCGATTTTAGATTGCGTGATCGAGGGTATTATCCCTAAAGATCAAGTCAATGATTTATGTATTATCAGCTTGGTTTGGATTGATCCAGGCGCAGCAAAAGATCCAAATTTAGACAAAAAAGATATGTACAAAAACAATTATGAAGCAACAAAATTGGCAATTAAACGTGCAATGAACGATGAGCCAAGTATTGATGAATTAATTGCAAACAGAAATAAAATTAAACACTGTATGTGGGAAGATAGCTGGGATCAAGATTAAGTCAGTGTCATAATCTGATATAGTGTTTGTTGTAAGGAGGCAATCATGGCAGAACATAATGTATGTAAAGAAGCTTTTGATAAGCTATGTGAAGATATTAATGCCGATGGCAAGTCTGAAATTAAAGAGTCGGATTACTGGTTATTTGAGCTAGGCTTTCGCTCGGCAATTGAAGAACTATTAACGATTGCAGATGCAGGGCAGCAAAGCAGAAAATTTGTGTCACCGCGTTTTCAAATGTTAGCAGAGCGGATTCTGCACTCACGGCCTCATTAAAATGAAAAAAGTAGCTTCGGCTACTTTTTTTATGTGTAACGTTTCTATTAATATTAATAATATGCGTATTTTTATTTATATCAACTTAGCACTATTATCTATCGCGTTATTTGCTTGTAGCACTGAGAGTAAGTTACCTGCACTGCCATTAAATTCAACCGTACTGATTTTAGGTGATAGTTTGAGTTATGGCACAGGTGCTACAAAAGGGGAAGACTATCCTACGCTGTTAGCTCAGCATACTGGTTGGCATATTATCAATGCAGGCGTGCCTGGAGACACTACTGCGCAAGGTTTAGCGAGGTTGCCTGATCTATTAGCTGAGTATCAGCCGAGTTTATTAATCATTGAACTGGGTGGTAATGATTTTTTAAAACAAGTACCTATTAAAGAAACGGAAAATAATTTAAAAGCGATTATTGAACAAGCAAAACGCAATCAAGTAATGACACTATTAATCGCAATACCAGATTACCAACCAGTCAAAGCGGCGTTTGGCGGTTTGTCTGATCACGCGCTATATGAAAAGCTTTCGTATGAGACAGAAACGCCTCTTATCGAAGATATTTTTTCTGAAGTTTTATCGAAAAATGCACTCAAAGCAGATTACGTTCACCCTAATGCGATGGGTTATCGTCAGGTGGCTTCGCAACTGCGTGCATCTTTAATTGATTTAGGTCTGTTAAAAAATTAGGTAAGTGCTGGTGGCAAGTTGATCAGGTTATATATTGTCACATACATGTGATGGTTTGCCATCAGGCCCCTCTTCAATCGGTGAATAAGGTTTGGGCATCATACCTTGCATCATTTCACCGCATTTACTCATTTCTTTTAGTGCTGGGTCGTTCTTCATTTGCATGCTGTACTCCATAGCAGTAGTCATGGCTTTATCGCGTTTACCAGCTTTACATAGCGCTTTGATTTCAGCCTGCATTTTCTTGCCTTTTACTTCGAGTGCTTCTAGTTTGGATTGATCAACTTTTTCCATACAGGCTTGTGCGGCTTCAGCTTGCTTCATCATTTGTTGCATTTGTTCTGGACTCATTCCAGCTGGATTCGCCTGAACATAAATTGGAAACATTAATGATAAAGCAAATGCTTTAGTGATAAGGGCAAGTGTGAGTTTCATGATGATTCTCCGATTAACTTATACCAATTTCTGAAGATTATATGATGAGATAGCCTGATAAATATGATTTTTTGTAATCTATTTATGTTGTACTAAACTCAAACACCTAATTGGTCTCGCATCTGGTACCACAGCGCGCCCATCGCCGTGAACGGTACACGGAACAGTCGCCCTCCGGGGAATGGATGGTGTGGTAGGCGAGAGAATGCGCCGAAGCGTGTAGTATCCCCTTGGATGGCCTCGCTAAGAACGCGGCCAATAAGATGAGTAAACGTGATGCCATGACCTGAGCATCCCTGAGAATAATAAATGTTGGGCGTTAGGTTGCCGACCTGTGGCATTCGTGAGAGCGTCAGTAGAAAGTTACCTGTCCAGCCGAAATCAATCTTTACATCTTTGAGCTGAGGGAATACTCTTTCCATATTCGGACGGATTAGCTTGGTAACCTCTTTGGGGTCACGCGCACCGTAGACTACACCACCGCCAAACAACATGCGTTTGTCGCCAGAAAGGCGGAAATAGTCAAGCAAGAAGTTATTATCTTCCACACAATGATCTGAGGGTATAAGTTCATCGGCCAGTTCGCCGAGAGGCTCAGTAGCGATGATTTGAGTGCCACAGGGCATAGATTTAGCAGCAAGCTTTGGTTCCAGATTACCAATGTAGGCGTTACAAGCCACAATTACATAACGCGCACGCACTTGCCCTTGTTCTGTATGCACGATGGCGGGTTCACCAC
>JBNLAC010000031.1:0-23415 GCA_050301935.1 Methylophilaceae bacterium
TTTTTCTCTTAAGATGGCATTGGCGATATTGGTCAGGGCTTGATTTTTGACATTAGTGTCTGCGTTAGCTATATATCTTGAAGCTTGTCTAGCACTTTTACCAAGTGCGTTCATGTATTCTTTTATGTTTTGCATAGTGATTTCTTAATCGTTGAACTTACTTTAATTAACGTTTGCTGCGAATTTTTGCCAAACCAAAACATAGTCTCGACAACTCTAACCATGCATCGCCTTGCATCACGCCTTTTGCGATTCTATCAATATCGCATAGTTTTTGTAAGGCCGCTTCTAATTGACGTATGCTAAAGCGCGACAGCGCAAGCTTTGTGAGTTGTTGACGTTCGCCGAAAATACGTGCGCTGGTCATCGCCTGATTGAGGCTTTCACCATTTGCTTGCGCGCGCTTAATGCGGACTAATGGGCGCAAAACCCAAATCAATGGGTTCATCACCGATACTGGTTGCTCACCTTCGTCTTGTAGACCCTGTAAAATGCGTGACGTTCTTTCTGGATCTCCCGCTAACACTGCCTCACCTAGTTTAAATGCATCATAGCGAGAGACATTCAATACTGCGCTATTAACCGCTTCGGCGCTGATTTCACCTTCAGGGTAGAGTAAGCCTAGTTTTTGAATCTCTTGATGGGCTGCAAGCAAGTTACCCTCAACTTGATGTGCCATAAATGCTAGCGAAACTGTGTCAACTGATTGATTTTGCATAGCTAGACGCTTTGCTATCCATTGTGGCAATTGAGCGGGGGCAACATCATTCAGTTCTATCACTGTTGCCTTGTTTTGCAGCTTTGTAAACCAAGTACTTTTTTTTGCATCCCAAGTTAGTGTAGGGAGAGTAATGATGGTAGTTGTATCAGGAATAGGATTCTCGGCAAGGGCAGTTAACGCTTTGCTTCCATCCACACCAGGCTTACCATTTGGAATGGCGATTTCCAAAATTCGCTTAGAGGCAAATAGTGACAACGCTTGACCAAACTGTTCTATGGTTTGCCAATTAAAGCTACGTTCGACAACAAAGCTTACTCTTTCTTCTGCACCCCCTTGACGTGCTGCTTTACGGATACTATCGAGTGCTTCTGATTGTCCAAGTGGTTCATCACCGGTTAATACATACAATGGTGCTAGTGATGTTGTAAGATGCTGTTTAAGTTGTGTAGCAGCTAGTTGCATAGTCAGCTGCGGGCTATTGTTTTTTCTTGAGTGATGATAGTCTACGCATGAGGCCATTCAATACGTCCTCTTGCATGTTCTCATTCAATTTTTGTTCTTCTGTTTGTTTAGCGAGTAACGTGGCATCACTGTAAGTGTAATCTCTTCTTGATTCGATCGTATACACATCACTCCATGTGTCCTGACCAGCTAATTTGGTACGGTAATGGATTCGATAATATAGCTCATACTCATTAACGGTACCAGTGCCAGCCAATGATAGGATGCGTTTTTCATTTTCCTCTCCAACAAGCTCGAGTCTTAGCTCAGCATCACTAGGTGACTGCAGAACAGCAATATTACTGGTTTCTAATGATTTCTTTAAATCTCTTGAAATCACTAAGGTGTTGCCTTCAATAGAGACGGATTTAAACGGAATATCACTGGGCCCACGTAAATGAAAGCCACATGCAGAGAGGACAGCTAACAGCAATGTAATCAAGTATAGGCGCATGATGATATTCAAGGTTTATCCAATCACAACATTAACAAGTTTATTTGGTACAACGATAATTTTACGCACACTTTTCCCATCAACCAAGAATTTGGTTACACACGGTTGTTCAGCTGCTGATTGTTCAATTTCTTGTTTAGTCGTGTTGATTGATACCAGTAAATCACCGCGTAATTTCCCATTAACCTGTATCATTAATTTGACTTCATCTTGTACCATTGCTGCCTCAGATGGTTCTGGCCAAGGTGCATTTAAGATGTCATCTCCAAAAGCAAGTTCTTTCCATAAAGTTTGCGCTATATGCGGTGTGAGTGGTGAGAGCAGGCGTAGCAAAATGGATAAGCCCTCAAAAGCAACACTCTGCCAGCTTTCTTCGGCTTCTTTTTGAATTTTTTCTAATGCATTCAATATTTTCATGCCACTGGAGGCAACAGTATTAAACTGTTGACGTTCCAAATCAAAACTTGCTTGCTTTAATTCCAAATGGATTTCACGTCGAACAGCCGATAAATTGCTGCTGAGTTTTGTCGGCAAGTCTAATCTGTTCTCAGAGGAAAGCGCGTAAGCGAAACTCCAAACACGTTTGAGAAAACGATGAGAGCCCTCAACACCAGTGTCTGACCACTCCAATGTTTGCTCTGGTGGTGCAGCAAACATCATAAAGAAGCGGGCAGTGTCAGCGCCATACTGCTCAATCAGTGATTGTGGATCAACACCATTACGTTTTGATTTTGACATGGTGCCCATGCCTTGAAAGTCGACAGGCTTGCCATCTGATAACAGGTTGGCTCCTATCGTCTTACCATGTGCGTCATGTACAAGTTCTACTTCCTCTGGTGAGANATATTCAATACCACCCTTGGCTGTTCGCCGCGAGAAAATATGGTTTAACACCATGCCTTGGGTGAGTAAGTTGGCAAAAGGCTCATCATAATTTACCAAGCCCAGGTCGCGCATGACTTTGCTCCAAAAACGGGAGTAGAGTAGATGCAAAATAGCATGTTCAATGCCGCCAATGTACTGATCAACTGGCATCCAGTAGTTAGTTTGCTCGTCGACCATTGCAGTGTCACTTAAGCCACTTGCGTAACGGGCGTAATACCAACTCGAATCGACAAAGGTATCCATGGTGTCAGTTTCACGTTTTGCTGGCTTATCACAGCTAGGACATGTGCAATTGATAAAGCTTTCTAACTTATTAAGTGGATTGCCAGAGCCATCAGGCACACAGTCCTCTGGCAGTTTGACCGGTAATTGATCATCTGGAACTGGCACATCGCCACAATCTTCACAGTGGATAATTGGAATAGGGCAACCCCAATAACGTTGACGGGATACACCCCAATCACGTAAACGCCAGTTGGTTTGTTTTTCGCCTAGATTTTTTGATGCTAAATCAGCGGCAATTGCATCAACAGCTTCTGAATAATTTAGGCCATCATATTGACCAGAATTGATGCAAGTGCTTTTTGTTTTATCACCATACCATTCTTGCCATGACGCATCATTGAATATGGATTCGCCTGAGGCAATCACTTGTTTAATCGGTAAATTATATTTTTTGGCAAAGCCAAAGTCGCGTTCATCATGTGCAGGTACTGCCATCACAGCGCCTTCTCCATATGACATCAAGACATAGTTACCAACCCAGACTGGTACTTTTTCGCCTGTAAGTGGGTGGCTGACGGTTAAGCCTGTATCCACGCCTTCTTTTTCCATGGTTGCCATATCCGCTTCAGAAACAGAGCCCTTTTTGCATTTCTCAATAAAAGCAGCTAATTGAGGGTTGTTTTGTGCAGCGTGGGTAGCCAGTGGATGTTCTGCAGCTACAGCACAGAAAGTAACACCCATAATCGTATCAGCTCGTGTGGTGAATACCCATAGTTTGCCATCATCAATCAGCGCATTACTGCTATCTTTAATATCATGGGTAAAAGCAAAGCGAACGCCGACACTTTTACCTATCCAGTTCGCCTGCATAGTTTTTACACGTTCTGGCCAGCCAGTCAACTTATCTAAATCATCTAGCAATTGTGGTGCGTAACTGGTGATATTAAAGTAATAGCCTGGAATCTCACGTTTCTCGACGAGTGCGCCAGTTCGCCAGCCACGACCCTCAATGACTTGTTCATTGGCTAGTACTGTTTGGTCTATAGGGTCCCAATTAACGGTTTGGGTTTTTTTATAGGCAATGCCCTTTTCCAACATGCGTAAGAAGAGCCATTGATTCCATTTGTAATATTCTGGCTGGCATGTGGCTAACTCACGAGACCAATCAATTGCAAAACCTAATGACTTAAGTTGTGAGCGCATATAGGCAATATTGTCATATGTCCATTTTGCGGGCGGGACATTATTCTGAATAGCGGCATTTTCTGCAGGTAACCCAAATGCATCCCACCCCATAGGTTGCAGCACATTAAAACCCTTCATGTGATGATAGCGGCTCAATACATCGCCAATCGTGTAATTACGCACATGGCCCATGTGGAGTTTGCCGCTTGGATATGGAAACATAGATAAACAGTAGTACTTTGGCTTGTTGCTATTACTCTCTGCTTTGAATGCTTGGTTGTTATTCCAATATTCCTGCGTCGCTTTTTCGATTTCTTTAAATGGGTATTGCTGCTGCATAACGGTTTGATGAAAAAAGTAAAAGCGCCATTATACTTGAAGGGCATGTCTTTGACATGGCTATCCCCTACTTCTTTAATGGCTTTCTTTGAGACGGCTTTTTTTGGTTGTTTGTTACTGAACTAAGTCTTTGTATGCATGCCAGCTAGCATGGCCAATAATAGGCATTGTGATAATTAGCCCGACATAGAATGTTGCAAAACCAATGACGACTAACGCAACAATCGTTAGTGCCCATAGTGCCATTTGTAATGGGTTACGCACTACAGCAATCAAACTGGCAATGGCTGCCGTCACTGCATCTGTTTTCTTGTCCGCCATTAATGGGATGGCCACGACACTGACTGAAAAAACAAAAGCGGCAAAAAAGCCGCCAACAGCAAAATATACCAAAGCAAAAGTGGGTTGTTGAAAAGTAATTAAGGTGTGCACAATATCCAGAAAAGTAGGTAATCCTCCTTGGAAGAACAAGGCGAAGATGACCAATGATGCACGTGCCCATATCAATAAAATGACAACCAATACCCCAGCAAAGATGCCTACATTCATTAAATTAGCACGCCATGCCGTTAAAGTGAGTAGAAGATTGGGGTTTTCTCCAAGTCCCATGCGGCGACTGAGGTCATACAGACCCATGGCCAAGAAAGGCCCAACTAGCAGAAAACCAGTCGTCAATCCAGACAAGAGCCAGCTAGCATCAAATAAAACAGCATGCATTAAAAAGCCTGCTGTAGCAAAAACAAAGCCATAAAATAAACTAGCTAATTTGGCTTGCCGTAAATCTTGTACACCATGTTTTAGCCAACTTAAAATTTGATAGGATTTGATTGCACGAATGACTGGGAAGCTGCTGCTCATATTTTCATCTGATGCTGCTTTTTGATCACTCATGGCTTTGCCCTTATCTCATTTAAGACGGTGCTTGCGTTTGATTTGAATTATTAGCTAAGTGCGTTAAAGATGGTATCTCTTATTGAGGCCATATCGCCCAGCCCATTAACTTTTACATGCTTGGGTGCACCTGACTCGCCACTGCTTGCCCAATTTGCATAGTAATCGACAAGTGGCTTTGTTTGGTCATGATAAACCTCTAGGCGCTTCTTCACGGTTTCCTCTTTGTCGTCTTCGCGTTGCACTAGGTCTTCCCCCGTGACATCATCCTTACCATCAACTTTTGGCGGGTTGAATTTGATGTGATAGGTGCGCCCACTGCCAGGGTGACTGCGACGACCGCTCATCCGCTCTACAATCGCACTGTCTGGAACATCAATTTCTACTACGTAATCAATCATTACGCCAGCTTCTTTCATGGCATCTGCTTGTGGAATAGTGCGCGGAAAGCCGTCAAACAGGAAGCCGTTTTTACAATCTGCTTCCTTAATGCGCTCCGAAACCAAACCAATAATGACAGCATCTGGCACCAATCCGCCACTGTCCATATAGCTTTTGGCTTCTAAACCCAGAGGACTACCTGCTTTTACAGCAGCTCTTAACATGTCGCCTGTAGAGATTTGTGGAATATTAAAGTGTTCAGTGATGAATGTTGCTTGTGTGCCTTTGCCGGCACCTGGGGCTCCCAATAAAATGATTCGCATAACTTTCTTTCTAGAGTTTTTATGTTAATTGGTGAAGGTTAGTCAGAATTATAGCAGTCTAACTAGCTTTGTAGATAATTGGCAATAGACACAAAGTCCGCAACACTTAAATTCTCTGCCCTGAGTTGCGAATCAACATCAAGTTTCAAAAAATCATCTAGGTTGAGATAGGGTTTCAAGGTGTTGCGAATCGTTTTACGGCGTTGTGAAAATGCAGCCATCACAATTTTGGCAAACAATGCTGTATCTTTTGCAGTGTATAGGGGTGCTGCATGCGGTATACACCGGACAAAAGCTGACTCAACTTTAGGCGCAGGTTTAAACGCTTCTGGAGGAACGGTAATCAAGTATTCCATTTGCAAATAATATTGCAGCATTACGCTTAACCTGCCGTAAGCAGGCGTCGATGGCGTTGCAACCATGCGTTCTACGACTTCTTTCTGTAGCATGAAGTGCATATCTTTAATGCTGGCTAAATTATCCAGCAGGTGAAACAGAATAGGTGTCGAAATGTTATAAGGTAAGTTTCCAGTGATGCGTAGATCTTTGCCTACTGAAGAAAAATCAAACTTTAGTGCATCAATATTATGAATAATGATTTTGTTGTTAGCATACGCTGGCATTGCATATTCGGTTTGCATCCAGTTGATAATATCGCGGTCTATTTCAACAACATGTAATTCTGCAACTTCTTTGAGCAAAGGTTTTGTGAGCGCGCCGAGTCCAGGTCCAATTTCAATGATAGTTTCATCGTTGTGCGGGTCTATTGCATTAATCAAGCTGGCAATAATGGATTGGTCCATTAAAAAGTTTTGACCGAATCTTTTTTTTGCTTGGTGTTTCATGCTGTAGGCTTTTGATTGGCTGCAAGTTCGATTGCTAACTTAATGGCTGCAAGCATGCTTCCCGTATTGATTTTACCAGTACCCGCTAATTCAAGTGCTGTGCCGTGATCAACAGATGTACGAATGATAGGCAGCCCTAAGCTGACATTCACACCTTGTCCAAAACTGGCATATTTTAAAACGGACAAACCCTGATCGTGATACATTGCTAGCACTGCATCTGCATGTTTTAAATGTTGCTGTGTAAATAATGTATCAGCTGGCAGCGCACCTTTTAGCAGCATTCCTTCGTGTCTTAGCTTTTCTAGAACGGGATTAATCGTTGTGATCTCCTCATCACCTAAGTATCCGCTCTCGCCTGCATGTGGATTAAGCCCGGCAACTAAAATGCGCGGGTTGGGAATATTAAATTTATTGATAAGATCCGCATGTAGAATACGAATTGTCTCTTCCAAGCTTGCTCTATTAATATTGGTCGCGACCTGTGAGATAGGCAAATGTGTTGTTGCAAGAGCGACTCGCAAACCTCCACCGACTAACATCATCACAACTTGTTTGGTATTTGTGAGCTCGGCTAGAAACTCGGTATGACCAGTGAATGGGATGTTTGCTTGATTGATAATTCCTTTGTGTACAGGCGCAGTGACCACTGCATCAAATAACCCATCTTGGCAGGCTTGTGTCGCTGTCGTTAAGGTTTTTAGCACATATGCACTATTTTCCTGATTGAGGTGCCCAGCGGTAACAGGTTTGTTTACTGTGACATGTAAAACAGAAAGCGTGTTTTTCTTGGGTGTAGAGTTAGCCGTAAAAGCAGTTAACGCAATATCAATATTAAGCTGCTTGGCTCGAGATGCAAGCATTTCAATATCACCAATGATGGTGATATTAGCATTAAGCGCTTGACTCGCTAATAACAAACACAAGTCGGGCCCAATTCCAGCAGGTTCACCTGCCGTGATAGCGATACTGGGAATGGCGTTTTTCAAAGTAAATATTTAGCGCATTTGTTTGCTTAAAAATTATCTTCAAGTCGAAGTTCAACAAATGCGCGATCACGCATTTCGTGTATCCAATCGTCATACGCTTCTTCTGCTTTTCTAGCATGAATCTCTCTGCGCGCTTTGATACGCGCAGCTTGCTCTGTCATATCTTGTTTGCGTCGTTCAAGCACTTGAATGATATGCCAGCCAAAAGGAGAGCGTATTGGTTCGCTAACTTCGCCAATAGCCAGTGCATTCATTGCTTCTTCAAACTGTGGCACAGTATCGCCAGGGTTGACCCAACCAAGGTCGCCACCGCTGTTTGCAGAGCCGTCTTCTGAATATTGACGAGCCAAATCTTCAAATTGATCGCCATTGTCTAATCGTTCTTTCAAACTATCCATTTTTTGTTTCGCTTCTTGTTCTGAAACAACTTCATTGAGTTTGATTAAAATATGACGGACTTTGGTTTGTTCAACAATAAGCGTTGAATCTGTATTACGTTTATTTGTAATTTTGACTAAATGAAAGCCATTTGGACTGCGGATTGGTTTTGAGACTTCACCAATCTGCATGCTTTGTAACAAATTAAGAAAAGCAGGAGGAATCTGGCCGCTGTTACGCCAGCCCATATTGCCACCTTCAAGTGCATTTGGCGCATCGGAATAGCTAGCAGAGACTTGTTCAAAAGACTCTCCATTTGCCAAAGCCTTCATAATTTCTTCAATTTTAATTCTTGCTTTTTCTAAGTCTTCAGGGGTGCTTTCTTCTGGCGTACGTATAAGAATATGCGATAGTTCATACTCAACTTGCTGATTGTCTTTGCTGTTTTCTTGCGTGGTTAAGTAGTTATCAATTTCACCATCACTCACTTCAATCCGCTTATCAATTTCAGTGTCCTTTAACCTTGCTATGGTGATTTCGTCACGCATATCCTCACGAAATTGATAAAAATTAATACCATCATTTTCTAAAGCAGCTTTAAACTCTTCTAAGTTCATTTTATTTTGCTCGGCTATCCGCTCGATTGTTTTATCTAGCTGCGAGTCGTTGACACTGATGCCTCTCTGTTGCGCCAGTTGAAGTTGTAAATTATCAACAATCAAGCGCTCTAGAATTTGCTTTCTCAATACTTGCTCTGATGGGAGTTGTTTTCCCTGTTTTTCTAATTGATTGGAAACGGTGCGGACTTTGTTTGCAAGTTCTTGTTCTGTGATGACGTCTTTATCTACAATGGCAATAATTCTATCCATTTTGACAATATCGTCAGCGATTGCATAAGTATGAAAAGAAGCGTTAAGCAGAAGGCAAGCTGCAATGAGCAGCATTCTTGGAAATAGATTAATCTTGGAAATTAGTTTCATTGATAATAGTTTTGTTGCCTATAAATATCTGGTAGTTCACTGGAGCTTAAATATCCAGGAATGTCTCGTCTTAATAAGTTAAGTGGGTTCGATCCAATTGAAGCCAAACCACCCAGTTCAAGTTGAATAAAGAAACCATAGTTGGCGTTTGCGGTTGCAGTTTCAACGCGTTGAACGACAGCTCTTGCTTGCCAACAACCCGCATCATATTCTAGACCCGCTAAGCTTTCAATCAATGTTTTTTCTCTTATTGAGTAATTAAATCGTCCAACGCCATACCAGCCTTGACTGAGCGGCCATTGACCAGAAACATTGATTTGCTCCAAGAATTGTTGCGTATACCGGTATCCTGCGTTAATTAATTTGCCAGGTTCTGGATTATATCGTGCCAATATATTTGTACGCACCATGCCAGCTTCATCTGTATTGTATTGCCAGAACGCATTTAGTTTCCAATCGTTGGAAAGATTTGCTGTCATTGCGGCAATGATGTCCGAAGAATTACTATCGGCTGTTGATCCACCTTGAGATGAAACTGTAGTTTCAGGTAAAAACACTTTTTGGTCTGTAAAGTAATAACGTTGGCCGATGGTTGCCGCAAAACGTTCAACGCCAGTGTCGCTATCAATCATTCTAGAAGTAACGGCTAGGCTCAATTGATTGGCATTATTGATTCGGTCGTCACCATTAAATTGGTTCTCAGTAAAGAGAGTCGTCATGTTTAAGTTTGCTACAGAAGAGTCAAATACTGGTAGTAAGTCCTGATCTTTGTAAGGAATATAAACATAAAACAAACGGGGTTCTATAGTCTGTGTATAGTTATTCTTAACTACACGCATGTCTCGTTCAAAGTATAAACCACTATCCAAGCTGAAGATTGGCAATGTTCTTGTATCTGAGTTGTTACTGATGTTTTGACCATTAATATTAAAGTTGTTGTCATTCAACCTGTAGTTGGTTGAGTGTACGCCGAATTTTGGCGTAATAAAGCCGTACGATTTTTTGATGGGCACACTTAAGCTGGGATAGAGTGTGAAGCGACTGCCTGTAGCAGCTGGGATAGCGTCTTTGTTTTGATCAAAATAAGTCCATTGGCTATAAAGGTTGGTGGTTAAATAATTCCATTCTTTGTCAGCGGTGAGCGTGAGTTGAGGTAATCTTTCGTATGGATAATTGGTTTCATCGAGCGTTTGATATTTTTGAACGAGCCCATTGAAGCGCCAAACATCGCCTGTATAGTCAATACGACCAGATTGTGGCAAATTCACGCGACTGGTGCTGATAATCCGCGTAGACATATCAGAAAAGTACTCGTCGTCGGATACTTTCTCAATATTGTAGCCAGCTGACCAGCCATTCCTAAAGTTATGGCGATGATTTACATTGATAAAATATCTTTGCTCACCAGTAATATCGTCATTATTCAAGTATTCAACGCTATCTGTCCCCGAGTACGTTTCTCCTAGGTATCGAAAGGTACCTTGTAACTGTGCGCCACGGCGGCTTAAATAACGTACACCTAATGTTGCATCTTTATCAGGCGCAATGTTCCAGTAATAAGGTAGGTAGGTTTCAAAGCCGCTTCGACTTGTTGAACCAACAGTAGGCGCGAGAAGACCTGATTTACGCTCATTGTTAAACGAAAAGCTCATCCAGGGCGCATAAAGTAGTGGTACACCTTTAAACTCAACACTTGCATGTTTGGCTGTGCCTGATTGTGTATAGGTATCTAGCTCTATATCACTTGCTTTAATGTACCAGTCATCTACGCCAGCTTCACAGGTTGTATAGCGGGCATTTTTCAAGCGTTTTTTTGATTGACCTTCAAATAACACTTCATCTGCATCACCACGTGAAGAGTTGAATTTAGGATCGATTGAAGCTTGCCCGATTGGTTTTGCTGGTTCGCGATAACTATCTTGGTATAACTTGGGGTCGTCCGTTAATGTGGTTTGTGTGTTCAATAGCTTTGATTGTGTATAAACAGACGGGTTGTTATAGGTTTTAATTTTGTCTTGATTCAGTGTGATCGGTTTTTTCAGGGTCACACTAGCATCTTTCATTTCACCAATACTTTCCGTGAGTTGCATTTTCAGCGCAGGCCCCTTGATTTCACTGTCGCCGAGATCTATACGCGCATTGCCATTGACTTGTAGCTCATCATTCAAAATATCGTATTCAATGGTGTCGCCGTATATTTTCTGATCGCCTCTGATGATAACAGCGTTACCAGTCGCGCGCATTTTTCGGTCTAGTTGTAAATCTAGCGTGTCACCTTCAATTTCAATAGCACCCGCTTTTGCTTCTGGTAAAACTGTTTCTGGTACTTCAAACAGCTCAAGCGTCATCGTTTCAGCGTGGCCCAATAAAGCATAACCCAGACAATAAGCCAGAACAGCACTCGCAATATTTTTTTTTGCAAATGTATACCTGATGCTTCTAGTTTTTGGTCGGTAGATGGTCAAATGATTGTTAGATGTTTATTGTCTTCTGATTTCACTGAAATACAGTATTGATTCTGTCAGTGATAAAATCCCTTAATTAACTAAGTCATGGTTGATTATTGTAACCATACATGACAACGACACATTATAATGCGTAACATCAAATTAAAGAAGGTACTTTGTGGATAGGAAGCATCAACTAGAGCATTGGCTTCAATCAGTGCTAGGAGAGAAAAATTTTACATTGAGTGTCGCATCTGCCGATGCCAGTTTTAGGCGTTATTTTCGCGTTCATTTGCCACAGCAGTCTTATATTGCAATGGATGCGCCACCCGAAAAAGAAAGCTGCCAGACTTTTATAGAAACTGCCAAGCTTTTTTTGGACTGTGAGCTCAATGTGCCACGTATTATTCATGAAGATATTCAGCAAGGATTTTTGTTATTAAGTGATCTTGGAGACGACACTTACTTATCTAAGCTGAATCAAGAAAATGCACAAGCGCTCTATTTTGATGCAACTCAATCTCTGATCAAGCTGCAGCAAGCTAGCCAAGCAGATCGATTGCCACATTATGATAGCAATTTGCTGCAGCGGGAAATGCAGTTGTTTCCAGATTGGTATTTAGAGAAACACTTAAATATTAAGCTTGATGACGATCAAAAAAACGTACTTGAAAAAACGTTTTCAACACTGACAAAAAATATATTGCACCAGGGTCAAGTATATGTGCACCGTGATTATCATTCACGCAACTTGATGGTTTGTGATAACAATCCGGGTATTTTAGATTTTCAAGATGCTGTCTATGGCGCGATCACCTATGATTTAGTATCGTTACTGAAAGATGCATATATCGCCTGGGAGGAAGAGCAAGTGATTGATTGGGCAGTGCGATATTGGGAGCCTGCAAAAAAAGCTGGCTTGCCGGTGCCTGAAGATTTTAGTGATTTTTATCGTGATTTTGAGTGGATGGGAGTGCAAAGACATATAAAAGTATTGGGTATTTTTGCCAGACTCTCTCACCGCGATGGAAAGCATGGATATTTGAATGATATGCCACTGGTGATGGATTATTTGCGGCGTGCTTGCTATCGTTATGCGGAACTTCGACCTATGTTTAAGCTATTGAATACCTTGGAAGGTCATGAAATTCAAGCTGGGTACACCTTTTAATGAAAGCAATGATACTTGCGGCAGGACGTGGTCAACGCATGATGCCATTAACCGCAAATACTCCAAAGCCACTACTAAAAATTGCCAATAAGCCGCTTATTGTATGGCATGTTGAGCGCCTAGCCAGAGCTGGCTTTAAAGAAGTAGTCATAAATCATGCTTATTTGGGGTCGCAAATTGAAAAGGCATTAGGTGATGGCAGCAAATGGGGTATAAACATTCAATATAGTCCCGAAAAAGAGGCATTAGAAACAGCAGGCGGTATTGCTAATGCTCTGCCTTTGTTGGGGGATTCTCCTTTTTTGGTCGTTAATGGCGATGTGTATACTGAAATAGATTTCTCACATGAATTGGAATCACCCTATTTAGCGCATTTAGTCATGGTGGACAATCCGCCTCAACACCCTCAGGGCGACTTTGTATTAGATTCAGGTGTGCTAAAGCCAGACGGCCCAGCAAAGTTAACTTATTCAGGTGTCGGCGTTTATTCGCCGCAGTTGTTTAAAGATATAGTCAAAGGCAATTCAGCAAAGTTGGCACCATTATTACTATCGGCGATGGCAAGTAATCTGATTTCAGGTGAGCATTATCAGGGTGTTTGGCATGATATAGGTACCCCAGATCGCCTTAAGCTGCTTGACGCTAGTCTAAGTCAGCGTGATGTACATTCATAAAATTGAACCTACGCAACAATATCTAACCAAATAGGCTAAAATGCATCTTCAATAACAGAGAGCCAAGGATAGTTTTGAGTTTCCTTAAAAAAGAGTTTAGCGCTAGACGTGAACAGCTTATTACAGCGATGGGTGATGGTCTTGCAGTTATCCCGACATCACCTGAAGTCACAAGAAATCGTGATAGTCATTACCCCTATCGCTTTGATAGTTATTTTTATTATTTGACAGGCTTCAAAGAGCCAGAGTCATTATTGGTAGTGATTGCAGGGAAAGAGACTAAGAGCATTCTGTTTTGTCGGGATAAAAATCTGGAGAGAGAAATTTGGGATGGCTTCCGTTACGGGCCAGAAGCAGCAAAAGCAGAGTTTGGCTTTGATGAAGCATATAGCATCGATGAGCTCGATGATGTCATGCTCAAGCTGTTAAGTAATCAGGAAAAATTGTTTTATAGCTTGGGGTCCGATTGCCATTGGGATGCAAAGGTGATGCGCTGGCTAGGCGAATTACGTGAGCAAGCTAGAACGGGTATACACTCGCCTGATCAATTATTGGATGTACGTAGACTACTTGATGAGCTCAGATTGTGTAAAACACCATACGAGCTAGACTTAATGCGCCGTTCAGCAAAAATCGCAGCAGGAGCACATTTGCGCGCAATGCAAAAAACCAAAGTAGGTAAGTTCGAGAACGAAATAGAAGCAGAATTTCTACACGAGTTTTACCGCAAAGGCGCACAAGCGCCAGCGTATACTAGTATTGTTGCTGGAGGAGCAAATGCATGTACGCTTCATTACAATGCCAATAACTGTGAGTTAAAAAATGGCGACTTATTGTTAATTGATGCGGGATGTGAGCTAGATGGCTATGCTTCGGATATCACAAGAACATTTCCGGTAAATGGTAAATTTTCAGCAGCACAAAAAGATATCTATGAGCTAGTCTTGGCAGCGCAAGCCGCCGCAATAGAAAAAGTGACCGTGCAGCAGCATTGGAATGCGCCGCATGAGGCAGCTCTAGATGTACTCATACAAGGCTTTCTCGATTTTGGTTTATGTCAGGGATCTAAAGATGAAGTGTTGGAAACTGGTAGTTATCGGCAATTTTATATGCATCGAACTGGCCACTGGTTAGGTTTGGATGTACATGATGCTGGCGAGTATAAAGATAAGGCAGGTCATTGGCGACAGCTGCAAGAGGGTAATGTGTTAACTGTAGAGCCTGGATGCTATATTCGTCCTGCAGATAATGTGCCTAAACACTTTCATCATATTGGGGTGCGGATTGAAGATGATGTTGTTGTGACAAGTGGGGCATGTGAAATTCTTACAATAGATGCACCCAAAACAGTTGCTGAAATTGAAGCTTGTATGGCGGGACGTCAGTGAATCAACCACACGAAAAACAATCGCTTATTATTGTTGGTGGCGGACCCGTTGGTCTTGTGCTGGCCTTAATGATGCGACAATATGAGTTGCCTTTCACCATTTTAGAAGCACGTAAAAAAGGAGATGCTTATCGCGATAAGCGCGCACTCGCTTTGTCGTATGGATCAAAAGTGATTCTGGAGCGTTTGGGTGTATGGCACGTTGTTGCTGCAAATGCTACTCCGATTAATGCAATCCATGTTTCTCAAGCTGGTGGCTTAGGAAGAACCAAGTTGCAAGCCACAGAGCATGATTTGCCAGCATTGGGTTACGTCGTGTCTTATGGCAAGCTAATGGAAGCGCTTGACGAAAAAATAGGCGATGAAAATGTTTTATACGAGGCCGCAGCTAGCGCAATTAGGCAAGATGAAACTGCTGCTGAGGTTGATTTTTTATATCAGGGTGAAAAACAGAGTTTGACGACTACCTTGGTGGCGATTGCTGAAGGTGGTCGTAGCCTAGGTGATGTGTCTGGTATTGAGCGGCATGCTAAAGCTTATGGGCACGATGCATTAGTTAGTATGGTCTCATGCGAATTGCCACATGATTATATTGCCTATGAGCGATTTACACCTACTGGACCAATGGCATTGCTTCCAAATGGAGAAAGGGACTTTTCATTGGTGTGGACTGGTGAGAAGGCTTCTATTGATCGTTTGCTTGGCCTAGAAGAAACATTATTTTTAGAAGAGTTGCATTCGGCTTTTGGTGATAGAGTCGGTCGTTTTCTCACCGTTGGTAAACGTTTGAGCTTTCCATTAGTGAAATCAGAGTTAAAAATAAAAGTAACGCCACATATGGTGGTAATTGGCAATGCAGCGCAAACTATGCACCCTGTAGCTGGTCAGGGTTTTAATGTAGGTTTGCGAGATGCAACATCACTAGCTAAGATACTATCTGTTACTTTGCCATCAGAATGGGGAGGTGAGACCATGCTAAAAAATTACGCCGGCACTCGAGTGAGAGACACAAAAGGTGGTTTATTGTTTACTGATTTTCTAGTCAACCTGTTTTCTAATGATTTATTAGGGGTGACATCTTTACGTGGGGTTGGGCTAGGACTGTTAGATATTTTGCCGCCAGTCAAACGAATGCTAGTCAGTAAAATGAGTTATGGTAAGTAACGTGAATACAAAGAATAAGCACTATGATGTAATTGTCGTTGGTGCTGGTTTGATAGGTTTGGCAGCTGTTATTGCATTATCTGATCAAGGAAAGCGTGTGGCACTTGTTGATGCAAAACCCAAACCCGAGTGTTACAAACTAGACAAAGTTTGGGATAGCCGTATCTATGCATTAACGCCATCGACAGAAAGCTGGCTGATTCAAAAAGGCGTTTGGCAGCACATTGATTTAACACGCATACAATATGTAGAAAGTATGGCCTTGTGGCCATCAGAAAATGTATCACCGTTACAATTGCATGCCAGTGATGCTAACTTAACCAAGTTGGCTTGCATTATCGAAAATCAAAATCTGATGCAAGCCTTATGGCGAAAAATTGAGGTATTAAATATCGCAATGTTTATGGGTAGTGAGTTCCAGAGCATTGCGAATGATGATGATAAGGTAGTTCTCAGATTAGGAAAGAATAGCGACTTAACCGCTCAGCTCCTTGTAGCAGCTGATGGTGCGAACTCTTCTGTAAGGAATACGTTGGGCATAACGACTAATACGAAAGATTATAACCAGACAGCTTTAGTTGCTAACTATAGTGTCAATAAGAGTCATCGTGCCGTTGCAATGCAGTGGTTTAGACCACATGAAACATTGGCTTTGCTACCGATGCCAGATAAATACATGTCTATGGTATGGGCGATGTCAACGGATAAGGCGGTAAAGTTGTTAACATTAACTAAGGATGCGCTGGCAGAAAAGGTATGGCAAGCCTCACATGGTATGGTAGGTAATCTTGAACCTATTAGTGATACATTATCGTTTATATTGCGACAAGTTACTGTCAGTAAGCAAACAGAGCAAAGAGTTGTTTTTGTAGGTGACGCTGCGCATCAGGTTCATCCAATGGCTGGGCAGGGTGCAAATTTAGGGTTCAGGGATATTATAGGGTTAGAGAAAATAATCCAAAGTAGTCATCCTTTACAGGATATTGGCGATGCGTTTTTCTTGCGACAGTATGCACGTGGGAGAAAAGCCGATATTATGCGGATGAATACGCTTACATCTGGTTTGGATACAGTGTTTGCGCTTGAATCAAAAGTATTCATGAGGCTGTTATCTTTGGGTATGCAGCAATTAGACAAATACGGCTCTATTAAGCGTGTTTTAATTAAACAAGCAGTTGCCTAGGCAATTGACAAAGGAAAAAGCAAAAAATGCAAATAAAACAGTTCGTAATGATAGCTATCCTAGCTTTAGTACAGTTGGTTCAGGCAAACGAAGCTGATCTTAAGAAAAAAATTGAAGCAGCTTATCCTAAATTTAAAGTAGAGAGCATAGTCAAAACACCCTATGCTGGCTTATATGAAGTATTTATGGGTGGGCAAATTATTTATACCGATGAGAAACTCACTTTTTTGATTGCGGAAGGGCACTTGGTCGACCCAAAAACTAGGAAAGATATAACAGGGGAGCGTTTGGAGGAGTTAACTAGAATTGACTTTAACAGCTTGCCTTTGGATAAAGCGATTAAAGTAGTCAAAGGCAATGGTAGTCGTAAAATTGCAGTTTTTTCAGATGTCGACTGCCCATATTGTAAACGATTAGAACGAAATGAACTAAGTAATATTACTGATGTAACCATCTATACGTTTTTATATCCCTTGGAGCAACTACACCCCAATGCCGCAGAAAAATCAAAGTTAATATGGTGCGCTACCAATCGTGAACAAGCTTGGAAAGATTGGATATTAAACGACAAGTTACCAAAATCTGCTGGAAATTGTGAAGTGCCACTCGAGGAGGTCGGTCAATTAGCGCGTAGCGTTGGTGTATCTAGCACACCAACACTGATTTTTTCTGATGGTAGGCGCATGATGGGCGCACAGCCATATAAGGCGATTGAGGATGCAATGAGTGCCGCTGCTGGTAAGAAGTAAGAAAAAGAATTAAGTTTTTAACCGCCAACCACTTGCCCCAATTTGAATATAGGCATATAGAGTGCAACAACTAGTCCGCCAATTAGTACACCTAATACCACCATAATCATTGGTTCCATGAGGCTTGAAAGGCCTTCGACTGCATCATCCACTTCGCTTTCATAGAAGTCCGCAACTTTACCTAACATGCTATCTAGTGCACCGGACTCTTCGCCAATGGCTGTCATCTGTAACATCATATTTGGGAAGACTTCAGAGTTTTGCATGGCGACTGTAAGGCTAGTTCCTGTACTGATTTCACTTTGGATTTTTTTAGTTGCATCATAGTAAACGCGATTGCCAGAAGCGCCAGCCACGGAGTCTAGTGCTTCTACAAGTGGTACCCCAGCTGCAAACATGGTGGCTAAAGTGCGCGCAAATCTTGCTAATGTAGCTTTACGGATGACTTCACCAAAAATAGGTAGTTTTAGCATTAGTCGATCCATAGTAGATTGCATTTTCTCTGAACGTTTCCAAGTGTAAAAGAAAAACCACAAACCAAAGCCAATAGCGCCAAAAATAGCCCACCAGTAAGAAACAAAGAAGTCAGACATTGCCATGACCAATAATGTTGGGGCAGGTAAGTCAGCGCCAAAGCTTGAGAATAGCTCTTTGAAGGCGGGCACTACAAAAATCATGATTACAGCAGTTATCACAAACGCAACTACAATAATCGAGGTTGGGTACATGAGTGCTGACTTGATTTTACTTTTGATAGCAAGAATTTTTTCTTTATATGTTGCTAAACGATCCAATAAAGTATCGAGAATACCTGCTTGCTCACCAGCTCCAACCAGATTGCAAAAAAGATTGTCGAAGTAAAGTGGATATTTACGAAATGCAGCGCTCAGACTGCTGCCTGTTTCCACCTCAGACTTAATATCTCCTAACAGTTTGGCAACAGCTGGGTTGCTATGCCCTTTACCTACAATATCAAAAGCTTGCAGCAAAGGCACACCAGATTTCATCATTGTTGCTAATTGACGGGTAAAGAGTGTGATGTCTTTATCTGTCACTTTACCTTTTTTGGAAAAGCCACTTTGTTTCTTAACCTTAGTAACATTAATGCCTTGGCGTCTCAGTGTCGCTTTGACAAATGAGTCACCATTTGCACGCATTTCACCTTTGACAACTTTACCTTTTTTGTCTTTACCTTCCCAAAGATAAGTAATTTGTTTACTAGCGCTTGCGGCCATATTGCATCCTTAGTCGAATTTTTATTGTCAAATGAGTTGAACTATTCATTAGTGCAGGCTTCCACTTCGGCAATTGAGGTGAGCCCCTGAATGACTTTGAGAATACCTGATCTTCTCAAGTCGTTTACGCCTTCTTTTTTGGCTTGATCAGCAATATCTATGGCATTGCCATTCTCCATAATAATTCTCGCAATGGCATCAGACACTGGCATCACTTGGTAGATACCAACGCGACCTTTGTAACCACCATTGCACTGGTCGCAACCGCCTTCTTTGGGACCAAAAAGTTTCAGTTCTTGTTTAAAGTCATCTTCGATAAACCCTACTTTGAGCAGTGCTTCTTTAGGCGCTTCGATTGGCACTTTACAGTTTTTGCATAAGCGCCTTGCAAGCCGTTGGGCTGTAATTAGTGATACTGCTGATGCGATATTGAATGGTGCAACACCCATATTCATCAGACGGGTTAGCGTTGATGGTGCATCATTTGTATGTAGTGTCGAAAGCACCATGTGTCCAGTAGAGGCTGCTTTGATTGCCATGTCTGCTGTTTCTAAATCGCGAATCTCACCAATCATAATAATATCTGGATCTTGCCTTAGAAACGATTTTAGTGCAGCAGCAAAAGTTAGGCCTTGCTTATCATTCACATTGACTTGATTGATGCCAGCAAGCGGAATCTCTGCAGGGTCCTCTGCTGTAGAGATATTGACCCCTGGGTTATTAAGAATATTTAAGCAAGTATAGAGTGAAACCGTCTTGCCTGAGCCTGTTGGGCCAGTTACTAGAACGAGACCATAAGGACGTTTAACCGCATCAAGAAGTAGCTTTTGTTGTATCGGTTCATAGCCTAATGCTTCAATACCAAGGGTTGCGCTAGTTGGGTCTAGAATCCGCATTACGATTTTTTCGCCATGTATTAAAGGCAGGGTGCTAACACGAAAATCAATTGTTCGTGTTTTAGATAGCACTAGTTTCATTCTACCGTCTTGCGGTATTCTTTTTTCTGAAATATCCAAGTTGGAAATAACTTTGATACGTGACGCTAATTTATCTTTAATGGCCAATGGTGGCTGTGCAATATCTCTCAGTTCACCATCAACACGGAAGCGGATGCGATAAAATTTCTCATAGGGTTCAAAATGTAAGTCTGATGCCCCAATGTTGATCGCATCGAGCAACATCTTTTGTAAAAACTTAACAACAGGCGCATCATCGACTTCTTGCGTATTGTCGTCTGTAGCTGCCTCTTCTTCAGCACCACCCATTTCCAGATCAAAATCATCCCCTACATCTAATGAGGACATGCTGGTGTCTTTAGACTCTACAATGTTGTGTATCCATTTTTCCAGCTTGTCATCTTCAACAATGACTGGAGAAAGCTTCATGCCCATCTGGAATTGCACACTATCAAGTGAATGTAATACGGTGGGGTCGGAGATACCGACAAACAGAATGTTGTTACGGCTTTGCAAACCAATTACGCGGTTGGTTTGCATGAGTTTTATGTCAATTGTTTTTTCTGGCAGGTAATCTGGATTGAGTGCATCAAGGTTGAAATAGGGAAAACCAAAAGCTCTAGACGATACTTCTGCTATTCTTTGGGCCGAGAGTTTTTTACTAGAGATAACTTGCGAAATGAATGGAACATTCGCAATATCTGCTTGCGATTGCATGGCAGCGGCCTCCTCTTCGGTGAGTAACGCTTCTTTAATCAGCATGCGCGCAAGTCCGCTTAGTTTTGTCTTTGATGCAGCAATGGCCATCTTTATAGGTTGCTTTTAATCCAGTTAATTATATATTTTGTTTAAGCTACTGTTGTTAAACAATTTTATACCTCATTTATAATGCACGTTAAGATTGGCTTTGTAAAGATTAAGTGTAGCGATTTACACATGTTTACAATGAATTAGCTGGCATTTGGTGAGATAAGTACAACAAAGCCGAATAACTTGTTATAAAGAGGTCATCTTTTATTGTCAGACTTTGCTTAGACTTTATAGAAAAATAAAAAAGCCCCAATGAGATGGGGCTTATATACTACGTGGTTACATATGACTAATAATTTCTTCACCAAACTCTGCTGTGCCGACTTGTGTAGCTCCTTGCATTTGGCTCGAAAAGTCACCAGTAACGCGTTTGGATTGGATTGCTTTGGCGACGCCTGATAGCACCAAGTCAGCTGCTTCAGTCCAGCCCATATGTCTCAGCATCATTTCTGCAGACAATATCAGAGAGCTTGGGTTAGCGATATTTTTTCCAGCAATGTTAGGTGCTGTTCCATGTGTCGCTTCAAACATTGCAATGGTGTTGCTCAAGTTAGCGCCAGGTGCGATACCAATGCCACCTACTTGTGCTGCTAAAGCATCACTGATGTAGTCGCCGTTTAAGTTTAGTGCCGCGACAACATCATATTCTGAAGGATGAAGTAGGATTTCTTGTAGAAATGCATCTGCAATACAATCTTTAATTACTATTCCATTTTGAAGCTGACACCATGGTCCGCCATTCATCTCAACAGCACCGAATTCTTCCTTTGCTAGTGCATAGCCCCAGTCTCTAAAGCCACCTTCGGTAAATTTCATAATATTACCTTTGTGGGTAATAGTGACGGATTTTCTATTATTGTCGATTGCATATTGAATTGCTTTTCGAATGAGTCTTTTGCTGCCGTCGATTGATACAGGTTTAACACCGATAGCAGATGCGTCAGGAAAGCGAATTTTTTTGCGCATACCCATGTCACTTAGAAACTGAATCACTTTATTTACTTCATCTGTGCCAGCAGCCCATTCAATACCAGCATATATATCCTCAGTATTCTCACGGAAAATAACCATATCTGTTTTTTCTGGATGTTTTACAGGACTTGGCACACCCTTAAAGTATTGTATAGGTCGTAGACAAACGAATAAATCTAACTCTTGGCGAAGAGTGACATTTAATGAGCGAATGCCACCGCCAACTGGTGTAGTCAATGGGCCTTTAATTGAAATAACATACTCTTTCAGTGCAGCCATTGTTTCATTTGAGAGCCATGTATCTTTGTCATAGATACTGGTAGATTTTTCGCCAGCATAGACTTCCATCCAAGCAATCTTGCGCTTACCGTTATAAGCTTTATCTACAGCAGTATTGACTACTTTCATCATAGGCGGTGTAATATCTGCACCGATGCCATCACCTTCAATAAATGCAATAATGGGGTTATCGGGGACGATTAGATTATTGTTTTCGTCAACCGTGATTTTAGCGCCTTCGCTTGGAACCTTTATTTTTGATGCCATTGCTCGTTTCCTAATAGATGATAATTTTATTTAATAAGCCATTCAATGTTGTCTGTCAATTCAGTGCACATGAGAAACACCCAACGTTAAAAGACTATATTGATATTCCGAATGTGTATGCAGCAGGGCGGCTTGATACAGATTCTGAAGGATTACTTATTTTAACTGATGATGGCGCTTTGCAACACCGTTTAAGCCATCCAAAACACAAAGAAATTAAAACTTATTGGGTGCAAGTTGAAGGTAGCCCAAAACAAGAGGATTTGGCGCTGTTACATTTGGGCGTTGACCTTGGTGATTTTGTAACCAAGCCTGCACAAGCGCGCATCATTGATGAGCCTGCCAATTTATGGCAACGTGTTCCTCCAATTAGAGAGCGCAAAACTATACCGACTACATGGCTTGAGATAAAAATTAGTGAAGGTAAAAATAGACAAGTAAGGCGCATGACCGCAAAAGTTGGCTTTCCAACCTTACGATTAATAAGAGCTAAAATAGGCGCTTATTCTTTGAATAACCTTTCCTCAGGGGAATATAAAATTGTAAAGAAATGATAGTCCGTAAGGAATGATGTATGAAGCCAGTAGTCGTATTTAGACATGCACAATGTGAGGGCGCAGGTTATTTGGGTGTTTTTTTAAATCAAGAAAAAATTCCGTGGCATGAAGTCCGTATTGATCTTGATGAAGAAATACCCAACGAAGTAAACCGATACAGTGGCTTGGTTTTTATGGGTGGGCCAATGAGTGTAAATGATGATTTGCCTTGGATACCCCACGCTCTTGAATTGATTCAGCAGGCCTTTAAACATGATGTTCCAGTTATCGGCCATTGTTTGGGTGGCCAACTAATGAGTAGGGCATTAGGAGCTAGGGTGACAAAAAACCCAGTTGAAGAAATCGGTTGGGGTGCTTTGCATGTTGACGAAAATGCTGATGCGAAAAAATGGTTCGGCAATACAAAGCAATTTTTAGGTTTTCATTGGCATGGCGAGACATTTGGATTACCTAGTGGCGCAAAACGT
>JBNLAC010000031.1:23423-29155 GCA_050301935.1 Methylophilaceae bacterium
ATGGTTCGGCAATACAAAGCAATTTTTAGGTTTTCATTGGCATGGCGAGACATTTGGATTACCTAGTGGCGCAAAACGTCTATTGTTCAGCGAATATTGTGACAATCAGGCTTATGCTATTGGCAAACACTTAGCGATGCAATGTCATGTGGAAATGACAGATGAATTGGTGAGAAAGTGGTATAAATGCTGGGGAGCACAGGTTGAATCATCTATAAGTCCAGCAGTACAAACAAAGCAGCAAGTCTTAGAGAATTTGTCTGAACGTATTAAGCAGCTAAACCTGCAAGCACATACGTTGTATGCTAAATGGGCATCTGGTTTGATGGTTTAGTTAATAAACCAACTTAACAAAGCTATTTCTATCAATTGCTGCTATTGATTCTAATAGAAGCCAATGTGGTAAAATCTAAGTTTATTCAAGTCTTGAGATTTAACCATGTCAGGTAACACCATAGGTACACTTTTTACTCTAACATCATTTGGCGAGTCGCATGGCCCCGCGATTGGTGGAATAGTAGATGGTTGCCCACCTGGCCTAGAGATATCTTCTGAGGACTTGCAGCTTGATTTGGATCGACGTAAACCTGGAACTTCACGACATGTTACGCAGCGTAAAGAGGATGATTTAGTTGAAATATTATCTGGAGTATTTGAAGGTAAAACTACAGGTGCACCAATTGGCTTGCTAATTCGAAACACAGATCAACGTAGCCAAGATTATAGCAAGATTAAAGATACCTTTCGCCCCGGACATGCTGACTACACCTATAGCCAAAAGTATGGTGTGCGTGATTACCGTGGTGGTGGACGTTCAAGTGCACGAGAAACAGCTGTACGCGTTGCAGCTGGTGCGATTGCAAAAAAATGGTTGAAAGAAAGATATGGTGTAACTATACGTGGTTTTATGAGCCAGCTTGGTCAAATAGAAATTCCTTTCCAGAGCTGGGAGTATGTCAACGAAAACCCTTTTTTCTCACCCAATAAGGATGTATTACCTGAATTGGAACAGTATCTGGATACAATCAGAAACGAACGCGACTCTGTGGGTGCTCGTATTAGTATTATTGCAGAAGGCTTGCCGACAGGGTGGGGTGAACCCGTGTTTGACCGATTAGATGCAGATATTGCGCACGCCATGATGGGTATCAACGCAGTCAAAGGTGTTGAAATTGGCGCTGGCTTTGATTGTGTCTCACAGCGTGGGTCAGAGCACTCCGATGAGATGACATCGACAGGATTCGCTACAAACCATGCGGGTGGAATATTGGGAGGTATTTCTACAGGTCAGGCAATTAAAGTAAATATTGCGTTAAAACCTACTTCCAGTATTCCGCAAGCCCGCCGCTCCATTGATAAGGCTGGTAAGGATGTAAGTATGCAAACAACAGGTCGTCACGATCCTTGTGTGGGCATCCGGGCGACGCCAATAGCAGAAGCGATGCTTGCATTAGTGTTAATGGATCACGCATTACGACATCGTGCACAAAATGCTGATGTGACGCGCGAAACGCCAAGCATCTAGTCAATCATAAAATAATTTGCTTAGCTTTTGACCAAGACGTTACACAGAAATCTAGCTAGTTTCTATTTTGTGTATTATTTTTTTGTAGGTGTATTTGTGCCTTATTGGGCCCTATATTTACAATCAGAACAATTTACACCAGTAGAAATTGGTGTGTTAATGTCCCTTTTCCAGATAAGTCGCATATTTGCACCAAATTTTTGGGGTTGGTTGGCTGACCATACAGCCAAGCGCACAATTTGGATAAGACTTAATACGATACTGGGAGTATTGGGCTTTATCGCTGTATTTTGGGTGCAGGGTTTTGTGCCAATGTTACTGGTGATGGGCGCACTGAGCTTATTTACCAGTTCAACCATGCCATTGTCCGAGTCATTAACACTTGCCCACTTGGCTAACACGAAAGGTCATTATAGTAGGATACGCATGTGGGGATCGGTTGGTTTTATTGTGGGATCCATCATATTGGGCTATTTGATTGATTGGGCAGGTATTTCTAGTTTGTTATGGGCAATTTTGGTGGTGCAGATTTCACTATTTATGCTTACCTTTGCTTTACCCGATGTTACTGTTGCCCCGCACCACATGGATGACTTTTCGGTATGGAAGATTATACGCCAACCTGCTGTGATTGCGCTCTTAACAGGTTGTGCAATGATGGTCACAGCACATGGAGTCATGTATAACTTTTATTCCATCTATTTAGCGGAACATGGCTATAGTAAAGGGATGATCGGCTGGTTGTGGGCAGTTGGGGTTATCTGCGAAATCATAGTCTTTATCTGGATGCCAAAAATCATGCTGCGTTATAGCCTAAAAGTAATCATATTGGCTAGTCTTGTGCTGGCTGTCCTCCGTTTTACCTTAATAAGCGTTGCAGTAGATAACCTTGTATGGTTGTTAATTGCGCAGAGCCTACATGCTGCAACATTTGGCAGTTTTCATGCTGCGACTATTGAGGTGGTGACACACTTTTTTAATGGACGTCATCAGGCGAAAGGACAAGCTATCTATAACAGTGTAACCTATGGTCTAGGTGGAGCAATCGGCGGTATTGCTGGTGGCTATGCGCTACAAGGTTTGGGCGGGCAAATGACTTTCTTACTGGCAGCAATGTTTCCGTTAATTGGATTTGCTGTGGTAGCATTCGGGTTAAAGTTAACAAAAACACATGGCGTGCAAGGCATGTTTAGTTAATCCCAATTATATAGATGAGTAATATGATGAAATGGCTAATAGGATCGGTAGTTTTAGTTTTCAGCATGCATGTGTTAGCTGATACACAAATAAATATAGTTGGCCTCTTTAACAACAAAGCGTTAGTGATGATTAACGGTAGTGGGCCACATCATTTGCAGGCTGGACAGACTAAAAGTGGCGTGAAATTGCTTTCAGCCAATAGTGATGCAGCTACATTAGAAATCGAAGGTAAAAGAAGAGTGCTGAAAATGGGACAAGCAGCTTTTGTTGCTGTTAGCCCTAGCGCTCCTGATGCAGTAAATAGTCCTGTGAGTTTGTACGCAGACCAAGCGGGTCATTTTTTCGGTAATTTAACGCTTAATGGTGGTAGCTTCAAATATATTATCGACTCAGGTGCGACCAATGTCACATTGAATAGTGACGATGCAAAAGCAGCTCAAATTGATTATAAGCAAGGAATAAAGGTCAATATGGCAACTGCTAATGGTGTGATACCTGCTTTCAAAATCACACTCAACACTTTAAAAATAGGTACCATAGTTTTAAATAATGTTGATGCAACTGTTATAGAGGGTAGCTCCCCGCCATTTATACTATTAGGGATGTCTGCTCAGAATAGACTTAACATCAAGCGTGAAAACTCGATTATGACATTAACCAAGAAGTATTAAATTGGATTAGTACTTATACTGCTTGAGGTATCCGAAGATCTATTTAACGACAAAGGTCACTTTTAGCACGACACGGTACTTTGTTACTTTACCATCCTTAACTTTAACGCTCTGATCCTGAATCCATGCACTCGTAATATCCTTAACAGATTCTGAAGCTTTTGCGATCCCTTTTTGTACGGCATCGTCAAAACCAATTTCACTTGAAGCAATGATTTCAATCACTTTTGCAACTGATGACATAAATTAAATCCTTTGTATAGTGAACAATTAAAGTTTGATTAACTTAAATAATTAATCGCTAAATTAACCAGCAGAACGACTGTAAAAACGAAAATAATAGCGCCAATCACGCCAGCGGTAATTGCTTGCTTTGGGGTGATTTTGGCGATGTCATCTTCATAACCTTTCTGGCCTCTGACGCCAATCATTGTCCATAACACCATTCTAATCACTTGTAGCAGTGACGCTTTTTGTTCTATGGCCACTTTCTCTTGCATAACATCTCCCTATAAATCGTTATATTATTTAAAGTATTTTACGTTTATCGTGTTCAATCAGCGCATACGCTGAATGGTTGTGTATAGATTCAAAATTCTCACTTTCTACGATGTATGCATCTATGCGGGCTTCTTCATTAAGAGCAGAAGCAACATCGCGAACCATATCCTCAACAAACTTAGGGTTGTCGTAGGCGCGTTCTGTGACATATTTTTCATCTGGTCGCTTGAGTAGTCCATAAAGTTCACAAGATGCCTGCTTTTCTACTAATGTAATAATATCTTCTATCCAGATAAAGTCATTGATCAATGCAGTAACGGTCACGTGCGAACGTTGATTGTGTGCACCATAATCGGATATTTTCTTGCTACATGGACATAAACTTGTAACAGGGACGAGTACTTTGATTGTAATAGTGAATACATCATCTTTAATTTCACCAATAAACGTAACATCGTAATCCAATAAACTATTGACGCCAGAGATCGGGGCAGATTTATTGACAAAATAAGGGAAGCGCATTTCCACGTAACCTGAGCTGGCTTCTAAACGCTCGACCATTTCGCGTAAGATGGTTTCAAATGACTCTACAGATATAGCGTGCTCGTTGACATTGAGAATTTCCACAAAACGGGACATGTGCGTCCCTTTAAAATTATGGGGTAAATGCACATACATATCGAATACGGCAACAGTATTCTGTTCCCCACCATTTTTATCTTTAACAATAACAGGGTGTCTGATAGATTTTATACCAACTTTATTAATGTCTAAATGACGGACATCAGGTCTGTTTTGAACGTCTTCTATACCTTCTAAGGTATTGTTGGGTAAGTTTGGCTGATTCATCTCGGCGTGTATTCTCCAAAGTTTTGTGTCTTTTACGCAGTATCAAAATTCTACTCGTATGAGACTGTGTGTAAACGATTATTTTATTATTAACCGCAATCTACTCTTTTAATTAATAGACTTTAGTTTATTTTCAATTGATTGTGTAATGCCTACACTATCCAGACCACATTGCGCTAGCATAGTTTCATGTACACCATGCTCGATAAATACATCCGGTAAACCTAAGCACAGGGTAGGTGTGGATAAGTTAAGTGTTTGCATTGCTTCCATCACAGCTGAGCCAGCACCGCCCATAATGCTATTTTCTTCGACTGTTACAATTAACGTATGTGTTTTTGCTATCTCTGCAAGCAAAACAGTATCCAGTGGCTTGATAAAACGCATATCAACGATTGTGGCATTCAGCTGCTCAGCAGCTGGTAGGCTAGGCTTTAACATGCTACCGAACGCTAATATCGCCACTTTATTATTATTAAGTGTAGATTCACGTAACAGTTTTGCTTTGCCAATTTCTACAGGATCAAGAGTTTGTGAAATGCTAATACCCGTGCCTTTGCCACGTGGATAACGTACTGCTGCAGTGCCTTGGTAATAGTAGCCGGTGGTCAGCATTTTGCGGCACTCATCCTCGTCACTTGGAGCCATAATGATGATATTTGGTATACATCGTAAGAAAGACAAGTCAAAGCTTCCAGCATGCGTTGGCCCATCGGCACCCACTAGACCAGCACGATCAATTGCAAATAAAACGTCAAGATTTTGTAAAGCCACATCATGAATCAATTGATCATATGCTCTTTGTAAAAATGTGCTGTAAATTGCGACAACTGGTTTCAAACCATCGCAGGCCATCCCGCCAGCAAAAGTAACTGCATGTTGTTCAACAATACCGACATCAAAGTAGCGTTCTGGATATTTATGTGCAAAGGCATTCAATCCACTACCATCGCACATGGCTGGGGTAATGGCTACCAGTTGATCAT
>JBNLAC010000032.1:0-28608 GCA_050301935.1 Methylophilaceae bacterium
GTGGGTTTAATCACCTATATGCGTACTGATGGCATCAGCTTGGCACAAGAGGCATTGATGCAGATCCGCGATTATGTAAAAAATAATTTTGATGCGAACTACGTGCCCAAAACACCAAATGTTTATAAAAACAAATCAAAAAATGCCCAAGAAGCGCATGAAGCTATCCGCCCAACTGATGTGACACGCACACCAGCAAAAATGCGCCAATACTTGAATGATGAACAATTCAAATTATACGAATTGATTTGGAAGCGTACTGTTGCCAGCCAGATGACACCGGCAGTATTTGATGCAGTAAGTGTGGATTTGAGTATAGGCAAAGAAGACAATCTATTCCGTGCCACAGGGCAAACACTGGTATTTCCAGGTTTTATTGGTGTTTATAAAGAAGGCTCTGATACGGATGAAGATGATGATGCCGAAGCTAAATTACCTGCACTAGAAGCTGGTGAAGTGCTGGATGTAGATAAAATTTACGGTGAGCAACACTTTACTGAACCGCCACCACGTTATGGCGAAGCCAGTTTGGTAAAAACACTAGAAGAATATGGCATTGGCCGCCCCTCTACATACGCCAGCATTATTAGTACGCTACAAGACCGCGAGTATGTTGTATTGGATAAAAAACGCTTTACACCGACAGATGTTGGCCGTGTAGTCAATAAATTCCTGACAGAACACTTTACCCAATATGTCGATTACGACTTTACTGCCAAGCTGGAAAATGAGCTGGATGATATTGCTGAAGGCGATTTAGATTGGGTGCCAGTGATGGATAAATTCTGGCAGGGTTTTAACCAGCAAGTAACGAGTAAGGCAGATGTTGAACGACCTGGCAATGAACTGATTGACGAATATTGCCCTAAATGTGGTAAGCAGCTACAAAAGCAATTGAGCCGTTACGGGACATTTATTGGCTGTACAGGCTACAACGATGAGCCGAAATGCGACTACAAGCGTAGTTTAAATGGTGCTGACGAATCTGCTACCACAGACCCTGTGGTGCTAGGTACAGATGATGAAACGGGGAAAGAGATTTACTTGATGGTGGGTCCATATGGCCCTTATATACAGCTAGGCATGCCAGTAGAAGGTGAAAAGAAAAAGCCGAAACGCGTCAGCATTCCTAAAAATATCAGCTATGCAGAAGTCAATCTGGATGTTGCGCATCAGCTACTATCCTTGCCACGTGACTTAGGCCTACACCCAGAAACTGGTAAAAAGATTGTGGCAAATATTGGTCGGTTTGGACCTTATGTTAACCACGATGGTAAATTTAAATCGATTCCGAAAACGGAAAATGTATTTACGATAGACCAAGCGGGAGCTGTTGCGCTGCTAGCACAAGCCTACGCTGGACCAGCGCCTTTGGCAGACCTAGGCGAACATCCATCTGGCGAGGGTAGAGTTGAAGTATTCGATGGTCGCTATGGTCCTTATGTACAACATAAAAAAGTACGTGCTACGTTGCCTAAGAGTGTTAAACCTGAAGAAATCACTTTAGAAGAAGCACTGACACTGCTAGCTGAAAAAGAAGCTAAAGGCACGACTAAAAAATCGAGCGCTAAAAAAGCACCAGCTAAAAAGAAAGCAACCACAAAGAAGACAACAACAAAGGCAAAGAAAGCTAGTACATAGCAGTATGACTTAGCTTCAAGCATAAAAAAGCGAGCTGGTAGCTCGCTTTTTTAATGCAGTTATTATTTTTAGTGTTGTTCCATTTCTGATAACCATTGTTCATATCGCTCATCATAAATACTTTGCGACATCATCAATTTTGGTTGCAGCCCATCGTCTTCTATTTCTACATCAGCAGCCACTGTTTGTTGGTTTTTTGATTGTTCTGGTAATTTCTCGGCTACCTGCACTGGCGCATCGTGATGATGGTTCTCAAGCCATTTGCGAATCATATTAGCATCACCTGTACGTTTATTCGTCCCTGCAGCATCCAACAGCACAATCATCAATGGCTCATTAGCAACAGTTGCCTGCATCACTAGGCAGCGCCCTGCCTCATTAATAAAGCCTGTTTTGGATAACCCAATATTCCACTCTCCTTTACGCACCAGAACATTAGTGTTCTTATAAAGTAGTGGACGCTGGCGACCATTAATGGTGATTTCGTATTCAGTTGTCGTGGTAGCTTGTCGGATAAGTGGGTATTGATATGCTGCCGCAACTAATTGATACAAGTCGCGTGCTGTCGATTTGTTTTGTGGTGATAGCCCTGTTGGTTCTGAAAACTGTGTTTGCATTAAGCCTAAGGAAAGCGCCTTAGCATTCATCGCTCGGATAAAGGCAGATCGTCCACCCGGATAATGACGAGACAAAGCATAGGCCGCTCTGTTTTCAGAAGACATCAATGCCAACTTGAGCATATCATCACGGCTGAAAGTTGTCCCTACTGGTAGTCTTGACCTAGTGCCTTTAATACGATCAATATCTTCGTTGGTAATAGTCACCATCTCACTCATAGGCAAGTCTGCGTCTAGTACCACCATTGCCGTCATTAACTTGGTGATAGAAGCGATAGGTAATTGTGCTTCAGCATTTTTTGAAAGTTTGACTTCACCAGTATCTTGATTAACGACTAATAAACTATTTGATGAAAAATTTGGTTGAACAGTACCGTCGTAATGTTCACCTAAATCTATTGAACGTTGTTTTGCCAGTGCTAATCTGCGCGCCTTGAGTTTTTCTTTACGAGACTGTCCGCTGTAATTAACTTTTTTGATGTACTTCTTTTTTGCAGAGGATTGCGCGCTCTTTTGCTCACCTGCATTTGCAGACACAGGTTGCAAAGGCAACAAGGCTAGCGTTGCTGCTATGACAAGCAGCGCGTAATTTTTGAGCACTGATTTCACACAAAACCTTTTAACTTAAAGCTGACTTATGATTTATGTTATTCACAAAAAATATACAAGTCAATCACTTATTGGCTTTTTATAAAAAAAATATTAAGTTTTGAAATGATTGTTTCATTTTTCATACGCCATAATAGTTAACAATATGAGAAAATATACAAATTATTCTTAACAAAGCTGATTAGAAACATGACTACTCCATCTGACCTACTCTACACAAAAGAACATTTGTGGGTGCAAAAGACAGCTGAAGGTGGCTGGCTGGCTGGAATTACTGATTATGCACAAGATCTATTGGGTGATATTGTTTATCTAGATCCGCCAAAAGTGGGGACAACAATTGAGAATGCACAGCCTTGTGGTATTGTTGAATCAGTCAAAACCGGTTCGGATTTACACGCACCCATGGATGGCATTGTTACTAGTATTAATGAAGCACTTGTGGATGCACCAGAAGAAATCAATGACGGGCCATATAAGGCTTGGATTTTTAAGTTTGAACCAACCAATCCTGAAGATACTGCACACCTGCTGAATGCTGAAACTTATGAGGCGCTCATTGCTGAAGCTTAGTTCTCTGGCAAGACAAACTTAACTGTTAGCAGTAATTGTTTTAACTCCGCTGTTAGTTGCTCACGCAAGCTGTTTTCCATATCAGGTATGGTATTTGATAAGATGGCTTGTATTTTTTCATCTAGTACAGCTTGCACCTCAGGCAAGTCAGCATTGACCTGTGCCAGAAATTGCTCTCTTATTTCTTGCGTCTGTGCTGTCATTTGCTCGGCAAAAACCAACCTGATTTCTTCACTTGTAGCATTCAATATTGCAGCTTTTTCATCATTAAATTCTTGGCGTAACTTAGCAAATGTCTCTCGTTGAATGGTACCTACTTGTGTAAACATTAAATCAGTTTGCTCAACTGTACTCTCATCAACCCGCTGTTTAATCGTTTCTAGTGCATTCGCCATTTCTTCTGACAATTTTTGCTGGTAATCAGCATGCAGTCTTTGTTGCTCTTCCTGTACTTTCTGCAACAATGCTTTTTCTGCCGCCTCACCTTGAATTTGCAAATAACCATCCAGCGATTCGGTGAGCTGTTTTTGATGTATTTCGAGTATATTTTTTTGTAATGCATTTAGATCATTACTGAATGCTTCCTCTGCTGAGGCTTGCACCGATTGCTGTACTCCGTTTAGTGCATCACCTAAATCTTTTTTATGCTGTTCAATTATTTGCTGCTGGTAAACCTGCAATTGCTCTGATAGTGAATTCTGCGCCTCTGCATTCACTTTTTCTAACTGCACTTCTAGTAATGCCTGACTCTTAGCAAGTGCGGTGGGCTGAAACACTTGCATATGATCTTCAAATGCCTGCGCGACACGCCCATGAAGGTCCGTTTCTGCTGAGGTTATTGCAGCATCTGTAATTTGAGAAATGGATGCATCAAATTTTGCGCTTGCGTCCACATGCATATCAGCAAACTTATCGGTCAAATTCAATTGTGCTAATCTGACACTTTCTTGATACATACTGGGAAGCTCAGTTTTAAGGTCCGCTTTTGTACGGTCGATAAAGTCTTGTGTGGAAGATAGTATCTCATTACGAGCTTTACCAACCTCTGCTTTTAGCTCGTCTAGTACATAGTCGGTAATTTCGGCTTCTAGCCTAGGTTTGATTTGTGCAACTACTTTAGCAAGCAAGTCTTCAGTAATAACAACTGGCGAAGAAGCATCACTGTTCTTCGCTGCCTTATTAGGGTTATACACTTCCGTTAGTACTGGTATTTTCTTCTCTGCCAAAACAATTTCTACCTAAATAATTTAAGATGATTGCTTTCTAGTGCAACAAGTCTTTTTCTTCAAAGTGTTTTATTTGATAACCTCTGTCTCGATAAAATCTAAAGCGCTCCCTAGCCTGTTCTTTATCAGGCTCTTCAGTGCCTACTAACTCAATTAACTGTCTAAACCGACTGAAAACAGTTAATTGCTTCTGCGATAGGTTAATCAAAATGTCATCATGGCACAACTGATTTTGTTGCCAATCGAACACGATAGGCGTCTGCTTTGCCAAGTGATCATCTATCTGCGCATTAGGTAGAAAGCTTGTTTTTTCATGCTCCCAAAGCATTTTAGCGAAGGTTTGTGCTTGTGCCTCATTTTCTACTGAGACTGTGATCAGATTTTTTTTAGCTAAGGCCCGTTGTACCAGCGCAAGCAAAGCATGACCTTTATCTGTGATACTTGAGTAAAAAATAACTTGGGTCATACTCAGTTGCTAAACACTCTCAGCACGTTTAATCAAGAATGTGGTTAGTAATGGTACGGGGCGCCCCGTACCACCTTTTGCCTTACCTGACTTCCATGCTGTACCGGCAATGTCCATATGCGCCCAATCATACTGCTTGGCAAAACGCGATAAAAAGCAGGCTGCCGTGATACTGCCTGCAGGACGACCGCCGATGTTTGCCATATCGGCAAAATTACTATCCAACTGAGATTGATAGTCATCCCACAGCGGCATATGCCATGCACGGTCATGTGATACTTTGCCAGCCTCTATCAGCTCATGCGCTAGCGCGTCTTTGTTACTATAGACTGCTGATGCATGTTGCCCTAATGCTATGACACAAGCGCCAGTTAGCGTTGCCACATCTACTACAGTACTTGGCTCAAACCGCTCGGCATAGGTTAACGCATCACATAAGACCAATCGCCCTTCTGCATCTGTATTCAACACTTCAATTGTTTGGCCTGACATGCTGGTAACGATATCACCTGGTTTTAAGGCTTTACCACTTGGCATATTGTCACAGGTAGGAATAATGCCCACAGCGTTGATTGGTAAATTTAGTTCGCCGATAGCTTTAAATGTGCCTAATACACTTGCAGCGCCACACATATCGTATTTCATCTCATCCATGTCTGAACCTGGTTTAAGTGAAATACCACCTGTATCAAATGTGATCCCTTTACCTACCAAGGCAATTGGTTTTTGGTTTTTGTGGCCATTTTTATGTTGCAATACAATCAAGCGCATAGGCTCATCACTACCTTGTGCAACCCCTAAAAAGGCCCCCATACCTAATTTTTGAATTTCAGCTTTTTCCAATACCTCAACTTTAAACCCATAGGTTTTAGCTAGCAGTTTTGCTTGCTTGCCAAGATAGCTTGGTGTGCAAATATTACCTGGCAAATTACCTAAATCTTTTGCTAGCTTGACACCCTCAGCAATAGCCAATCCTTGTGCTAAGGCTGCTTTTGCATCTTTTTCATTATCTTTATCAACAAATATTGCGACCTTTTTGAGCCTCTTTGTATCAGGCTGCTTAGACTTCAATGCATTTACTTGATAACTGGCATCGGAAATAACTTCGGCAATTTGTGCTATTTTTTGTTTTAATGACATTTCTGCAGTAATCAGTTCTGCCATGTAAAACCCAACAGATTCCACCACTTCGGGTAAAGCTTTAATGGCGGCGCGAAGTGCTTTTAAGTATTCTTTTTGTCCAAACTCCGTTTGTTTACCTAAGCCAACAAGTAAAACGCGTTTTGCAAGTACTCCAGGTAATTGATGTAGTAACACGCTTGAAGCCAATTTACCTTGCATATCACCCGCTTTGATGACAGCTGTAATTGCCTGCTGTGAGGCATCATCTAATAACTGTGCTGGTGTGGATAATTTTTTACCTTCATACACACCGACGATTAAACAATCACTGCGTTGTTTTTCAGGATTACCGTTTTTTATGCTAAATTCCATTAATTAGGCCTTATACTTGTTATCTAAATACATTGAGATAATTATCCAGTGTTTTGACTTGAAATCAAAGCGTAATATAAAAATTGAAAACTTTTAAAAAATCACTATCGCACGAGCTGATTTATACCGCAGGTGCACTTTTTTTAATTCTAATTGGCATTGTTGTAGCGCAACGAGCAGGTTTTTTAGTTGGCAGTGCAGCAAAAGGCTGGATTCCAAACGATGCCATCATGACTATTTTAGGCTTCAATCTGATTCGATTTTTGCCTATGATTTTGTCTCTTAGCATCTTTCTTACCATCTTATTAACACTTACGCGATGGCATCAAGATTCTGAAATGGTGATCTGGTTCACTTCTGGTTTAGGTATTACTAAATGGATACGCCCAATTATCGCCTTTTCCGCACCTGTCATCCTCATTATTGGCCTACTAAGCTTTTTGGTGATGCCATGGGCGACACAAAAGGTGGAAGACTATAAGGCAGAATTGGAATCACGCGATGAGACATCATCTATTAGCCCGGGTGTTTTTAAAGAATCGAATAATGGGGAACGGGTCTATTTTGTTGAAAGTTTTGATGAACTGGGCAATGTCGTCAAGAATGTTTTTATTCAATCTACGCAACACCAAAAGACAGGTATTATTGTTGCTAGCAGAGGCAGCCGCTATAAAGCAGAGAATGGCGATAGTTTTATCCTACTAGAGCAAGGCCGGCGCTATGAAGGCAAACCAAACTCGGCGGAAATCTCTTCCACAGAGTTTGAAAGCTATGCGATTCGATTAGAGACAAAAGAAGTTGCACAAAAACCAGTCAAAACCGATATGGTATCGACGAATGATTTGCTTTCTAGCGACGACCCAAGAGATAAAGCCGAACTACAATCACGCCTTGCCATTCCCATTTCAGCAATCGTGCTGGTGTTACTTGCAATCCCAATGAGTTTTGTAGACCCGCGAGCAGGTCGATCATTAAACCTGATGCTCGCCATATTTATTTATATTATCTATAACAATATGTTGAGTATTTTTGAAGCGTGGATTTCGCAGTCTAAAATTAGCCCAATTATTGGCTTATGGCCAGTACATATAATTTTTGCTTTATTGGTCGCTTATTTATTTTATCGACGAAATTATTTATTGCCTATTTTCCCGCAAACAATTTCACATTTATTGCCGAAAAAGCCCAGACGAACTAAGAAAAAGTCTAAATAACATGCGCATTCTGAACCGATATCTCTGGCAAGAAACCACACTCAGTATTTTAATGATTATGCTGGGTTTACTCTCCATGTTTGCCTTTTTTGATCTAATACAAGAGTTAGATAGTTTAGGCCGTGGTAATTACAACATTAATAATATGCTAGCTTTTGTATTGTTGAGTGTACCTGGTCACACCTATGAAGTTGTACCTGTGGCTGTTTTAATTGGCATGATGGTGAGTCTAGGTGCATTTAGCAAAAGCTCAGAGTTAGTGGTCATGCGGGTAAGTGGGCAATCCATTCTTGATTTGGGAATCTCACTCATCAAGGTAGGCTTATTGTTCACAGCTATTACTTTTTTTGTTGGAGAATTGATTACACCAATCAGTGAAAAAACAGCTCAACGTATGCGCATACAAGCAACAGATGCAGTCGTTGCCCAAGATTTCAAATCTGGCTTATGGGTAAAAGATCAGAAAAGTTTTGTGAACGTAGAGACAGTATTACCTGACGCTACATTATTGAATCTGAATATCTACGAGTTTGATGATAGCTTTAAACTACAAACTATCAGCAAAGCAAAAGAAGCGAATTACATTGAAAACAGATGGAAATTAAACGAGGTAACGCAAACCACATTCCATTACGAAGACGATGCTGAACAAAACTCTGTAAGTACAAATTTTTTCGAAAAGGCAAACTGGGAATCAGCTATTCGCCCTGAATTATTGAATATATTAATGGTTTCGCCAGAGAAAATGTCAGCCTGGAATTTATATTCTTTTATTAACCATTTAGCTAGCAATAAGCAAAAAACCACACGTTATGAGGTAGCACTGTGGTCTAAAATGATTTATCCCTTAGCTTGCGTTGTGATGGTGATTCTGGCGCTTCCGTTTGGCTTTTTGCAGCAGCGCTCTTCAGGCACCAGCGCTAAAATATTTACAGGTATATTGCTTGGCGTTGTTTATCAAATTATGAATCGCGTTTTTATCCACCTAGGCGTCTTAAATGATTGGCCACCACTGATGAGTGCCATCACCCCTACCGTTTTATTTTTGATTGCAGGCCTGGCGATGATTATGGTAATCGAAAGGTGTTAGTCGTGATTGCTATTGAGCTGGCACCTTGATAAGCAGAGTATTCATTAGTCGATCATGTAAAAATAAATGCTCCTTATCAACAACCGCCCAGAGAAAACCCAAGCCAAAGCAGCATAGAGAGAGGGTTGATAATAAATACCTGACGCATGCTTTTTTATAGGTCAGCAATGTATTATCAGCATTCACCAACTTTATTTTCCAGGCCTGTGCTGCCAATGTTTGCCCAGTTTTGACCCAACACGTAACTAAATAAATACCAGTTACGACCCATAATGTTATTTGTAACAACAAACGTTCCATGGCAATTTCTATGTGTCCGTTTAGCATCACAAAAACAAATGCACAAAAAAACCAGATCGCGATTAAACTCAATAACTCATATAAGCAGGCGACATATCGCCTTACAAGCCCTGCGTGCTCATTCATTTAGTATTCCTGCTTGCTTCGTAACATTAGAGATGGTTTCAAGAATAAATTATCGCCATCCATAGACAACGAACCGCCTTGCGTTCAAGTTGGCGTTAGATTTAATCTAGTTCGGGATCGTAATACAACTCACCTGACTCTTTGCGTAGTTTCTCACGCTTTTTTTCTGGGAGTTTTTGATGTTCAGCCCATTTATTACGCAATGCTTGCTTCTCTTCTGGACTTAAACTATGAAACTGCTGAAAACGTTTACGCGCATTTTCTCGTTCGTAAGGAGTCATTCTACTCCAGCGATTAAGGCGGTTTTGAATGCGTTTCTGCTTCTTGGCATCCATTTTGGGATAGTCTTTTGCAATATCAAGCATTTTTTCTCTTTGCCATGCTCTCAATGTATCCCACTCTGAAGCTAGCGGCGCCAACACCTTTTGCTCCTGCTCTGTCAGTTCGTTCCATTTTTTATTGGAAGACTCATCATCAGTCACAGATGTTTTGATTGCACCTATATCTGCCATTGCCAGATTATCTTGGCCTGATTGTGCATTCCCCTGTAGTGCAAACATCAAGCCAAATATGAAGCAAAACTTTTTCATTACTACTCAACTTCCCCTAATTGATACAATCTTTTTATTATATTTAATTGCAATTAAATATTTGCGCGCTTATTTAACGATGGCTCAAAACCTCTGTCAACAAAAGCTTCTGGCGGCAAATCAGCTCCCAACAAAAAAGCATCACTCGTCTCGTTATTGTTAATATTATGCAATACTGTAAAAGTACCTATGATAGCAAACAGTATCAACCCTGCAAATGCAATACGATGATGATCAATCCAACCAGTTAGGATATTAAGTGTACCATCACCATTTACCACTGTGCCTTGTAATTCCTGATGCCTTTTAACAGCTCTATTTCTGCCCTCATCAAGTTTTTTCAATGTACGCATACTAAGCCGTTGCGCATGCGCATCTAACAAGCTTGCCAGTTTTTTTGCCTGCTCATCTTGTTCTACACTTTGATCAATTGTATTGTCGTTACTCATGACTCTACCCCCAAATTTCCGATTTCCTTACGACTGAACCCTTCTTGCTCTAGCATGGTTACCATTGCGTGTAACGCTCTCGAACAGTGTGTTTTGACGCTACCTTCAGAGCAGCCCATCGATTCCGCTGTTTCAGCGACACTCATCTCTTCCCAATAACGCAGAACAAAGGCTTCGCGTTGACGTGAAGGTAATTTTGCTAGTGATTTTTCAATGATTTGCAGTGTTTGACTACCTTGCACCTGCTCTTCTGGATTTTGTGCTGAATCTCCAACATCAATGGTATCCAATGGATCCCTAATCTCGCCATCCTCAGTGTTTGAACCAAACGAAGACAGTAATGATGTCCAAATATTCCTAACTTTTTGACGACGCCAAAAATCACGCATGGTATTTTGCAATATTCTTTGGAAGAGCATTGGATACTCTTCCACAGCGTTATGCGGATATTTCTCCGCGAGTTTTAGCATGGCATCTTGCACAATATCAAGCGCAGCATGTTCATCACGAACAGCATAGACTGTTTGCTTAAAAGCGCGCCTTTCTATTCCCTCTAAAAATTCCGATAACTCTTGTGAACTTGCCATGAATTGTTTTTTTATCTCGCCAACGCCAAGTATAACAGTTTAATTTCTTCTAGCCTCAAGCAGTATGTTTTATACTAAGCTTTATTTATAAATAATGATAAGCAATTTTACTATGCCACGCATTCTATTACTGATTGTATTACTCTGGATCATTTATGTACTGATAAAGTTCTTTATCAAAAAAGCACAATCCACTAATGAAGAAGCAAAAGATGGTAGTCAGGAAGAAAAAGTGATTGCTTGCGTTAAATGCGGCATGCATGTTCCTGAAAGTGAAACGCATATCGTTGATGGAAAAGTCTATTGTAATAACCCAAACTGCAAGAATTGACATACGCATGATCAAGCAGCCTGTACAGGACATTAAACTCATCAAAGCACGCTGGAATAGCTTCAAGCTATACAATGGCTATCGTATTTTTATAGCGCTTACGCTACTACTCAGTCAAAGCTATAACAGTACGCAACTATCCATTGTTGACAATACATTTTCTGTGATTGCTTTTAGCTATTTATGTTTTAGCTTGATTAGTGCCTGCTTTACCTGGTTTGAGAAACCGAGTTTGGATCTGACACTCCCATTTCAAATTATTGCCGATATTATTTTCATCCTGCTACTGATGTTTACAGAAGGCGCTAGCTATGGTGGTATGGGACTTTTACTTGTGATTACTGTTGCTGCTGCAAGCTTAATCAGTGATGGGCGTCTTGCTCTATTTTATGCCGCGATTGCAACAATAGGTATATTGCTACTGCAGTTTTTTAGCTCTGTATTAACCGAAACTGACGCAAAAAACTATTCTACTGCGGCAATGCTCAGCACTGCTTGCTTTGCGATTGCTTGGCTTGCCCATAGCTTAGCCAGAAGGATGCAAATCAGTGAAGAGCTTGCATCACAGCGCGGTTTGGATTTGGAAGGTTTAGCGCAAGTCAACGCATTGATAACCCACAAAATGAAAGATGGAGTATTAGTGGTTGATAGTGATTTATTTATTAAACACCACAACCTACAAGCTGAAGCGTTTTTAAATTTGGAAAATAAAGATTGGGAACAAAAAAACCTTCATGAAATCGCACCGGAAATTGCCAAACTGTTAGTTGGCTGGTTTGAAGATAATCAAGACAGCAGTGACACATTAGAACCGAATGTCCTTAAAGTGAATATCCTATCAAGAGCTTTACGCCTGAGCTTTTTACCAATTTCAGAAAGCCGTGATCAAGGTGCTGTCATCTTCATTGAAGATTGGACGCAAATGCAAACACAATCTCATCAGGTTAAATTAGCTGCACTGGGACGGTTAACCGCTAATATTGCACATGAAATCCGCAATCCACTGAGTTCTATAAGCCATGCAAACCAACTATTACAGGAAGACGAGGAAGCCTCTAGCTCAACCAAACGGATGCTACAAATCATCAGTGATAATGTCCGCAGGGTAGATCAAATTATTTCTGATGTACTAGAGTTGAATCGGCGAGACCGTACAAACCAAGAAATGGTGCATCTAGAAAGCTTCATTACCGATTTTTATAATCAATTCTGTGCCGTTGAGAACATCTCGGCTTCTGACTTTGTGCTTAATATGAAACAAACTGATGCAACGATTCTGTTTGACCGACGCCATTTGAATCAAATTTTATGGAATCTTTGCAAAAATGGTTGGCGTCATAGCCAGCAGATAGAAAATAGCCTAAGGCTAGGCGTGTATACTACTAATAAATCGCAAATTACTATTGAAGTCACCGATGATGGTGAAGGCATCAGTGAAGAAGTGAGTAACCACTTATTTGAACCGTTTTTTACTACAGAAAAATCTGGTACAGGCTTAGGCCTTTACATAGGGAAGGAGTTAGCAGAAGCTAACGGTGCCCATTTACAATATAAACAAACAACAAATGGCACAACATTTATCATGCAAATTAAAAAGGCAACGATTTAGAAATGGCAGCACAATTTAAATGTTTAGTTGTTGATGATGAAACAGATATTCGTGAATTAGTCGTATTGACTCTGGAGCGGATGGATATTTACGCAGACAGCGCAAGCAACATCAACGACGCAAAGCATATGCTTGCAACGCACGATTATGATCTTTGTTTAACTGATATGCGCTTACCAGACGGGCTCGGCTTGGAACTGGTAGAGCTTATTGCGCGTGAATATAGCGGTTTACCTGTTGCTGTGATTACAGCATATGGTAGTGCAGAAAATGCGGTATCTGCATTAAAGGCTGGCGCATTTGATTATCTAACCAAACCAATTTCATTAAAGCAATTAAGGCCTTTAGTTGAGTCAGCACTTAAGCTTTCTAGTTCTGATGTCAATGAAACAAAAAATACAGCAGATTTGATTGGTGACTCTCCTGCTATTAACCAAGTGCGTGCTTTAATTGAAAAATTAGCACGTAGCCAGGCGCCCGTTTACATCAGTGGGGAATCAGGCAGTGGAAAAGAGTTAGCGGCAAGGCTTATCCATAAAAATAGCTCTAGAAGAGATCGTTCGTTTGTTGCTGTTAACTGCGGTGCTATCCCAGAAAACTTGATGGAAAGTGAGTTCTTTGGTTATAAAAAAGGGGCCTTTACTGGTGCAACACAAGATACTTCAGGATTATTTCAGGCAGCCAATGGTGGCACATTATTTTTGGACGAAGTAGCGGATCTACCACTACCGATGCAGGTAAAGTTGCTACGTGCTATTCAAGAAAAAAAGGTACGTGCTGTTGGTGGCACAATGGAAGAAGCAGTCGATGTGCGCATTATCAGTGCAACGCATAAAAATCTTGGTCAAATGATGACAGATGGCTTATTTAGACAAGACTTGTATTACCGACTCAATGTTATTCAGCTGAAAATGCCAGCGTTAAGGGAACATGCCGAAGATATTCCCGATCTCACACAAAAACTACTTGAGAAATTGTGTAAGGTGCAAGATATTGACATACCAGTTATGGAGGAAGAAGCAAGCAAATTAATTCAATCGTTGCCATTTTCAGGCAATGTACGTGAATTAGAAAACATGCTTGAGCGCGCGTTAGCATTGTGTGATGGAGAAAAAATCTGTGTTGATGATTTGTTAATTGACGAAGCAATTAATAATACAAATCCAGTTGCCACACAGTTTGATCCGGTTAAGGATAAGGATATAAGTCTCTCTGATTATCTGGAAGATATCGAAAAAAGGGAGATTCTAAAGGCTTTAGAAAAGACCAATAATAATAAAACGGCAGCAGCTAAACTACTTGGTGTCAGCTTCAGAACACTCCGATATCGTTTATCTAAACTGGGTCTTTCAAAAGATGAAATTACCGATAATGAAGTCTTTGAAGATGATTAATTGTGCTGAACATTACCTTGACTGACTGCACTTAAAAACGAAATCAACATTGCTTGGATACTTCTAATCCACCTATGATTCTGACTTCTCTAAAATCCATATAATGAAAAAAAAAGAGCATTCGTTGTATATTAATACCAATGGTGTAGCCAGCTTTGCCAAGCAAATAGCCTCTCCCAACTGTGATGAGAGACCCGAAGGATGTTGTATAGACATGATTGTTATTCACAACATCAGCCTTCCACCACAACAATATGGCGGCAATGGCATCATTGAATTATTTACAAATCAGCTCAATCCTGATGAACACCCATACTATGCAACTATTCATACGGCAACTGTGTCATCTCACTTTTTAATTCGCCGCGATGGTGAGTTGCTACAGTTTGTTCCTTGCACACAGCGCGCCTGGCATGCTGGTGTATCAAAATGGAAAAATCGTGAACGTTGTAACGACTTTTCTGTCGGAATAGAGTTGGAAGGAAGTGACTTTGAAGCATTTACGGAAATGCAATACAAAACACTTAATTCATTGATAAAATCCTTGCAAGAAAAGTACCCAATCCGAGATATAGTAGGTCATTCGGATATTGCCCCTGACCGTAAAACTGATCCAGGGCCTTTTTTTGATTGGTCAAAAATTGTAAAAATAAAGCAGCGCTCACAATAAAGAACACACAACTCATTATGCGTAAATTAATAATTTATCTATCACTCATTTTGCTTGCTTTACTGGTAAACGCCTGCGGAGTTAGTAGTGACGATACTAAAAATAGCAAACAAACGCCACGCGCCACCTTAGTTACAGTTACTAAAGTCAAAAACCAAACCATTGAGATAACACAAAGTACTGTTGGTAGTCTTGAGGGTTTGATAAATCCAACGCTAGCGGCTGAAACGGCTGGTCGTGTTCTCTCCGTAAACGTGAGTATTGGTGATAGCGTGGAAAAGGGACAGCTGATTGCTACGCTAGATGCGAGTGACTACATCATGCAACGTAATGAGGCACAAGCTGAAGTAGCTAGAATCCAAGCTCTATTAGATAACCAATCAAAAATCGTTGCGCGCAATCAGGCATTAGTAGACAAAAACTTTATTTCACAAAATGCTGTCGATAATGAAGTGGCGCAAGAAAATGTTTACAAACAACAGCTTGCGGCTGCCAAAGCAAAAGTTTCAAGCATTAATCATAACAGCAGCAAATCAAAAGTTTATGCGCCAGTTAGTGGCACGATTGAAAGTAAGACAGTTGATACAGGTGACTATTTACGTGTAGGTGATCCGATTGTGCAAATTGTTTCAAAACAGACATTACGTGCACATTTGCCATTTCCTGAAAAGTTCGGTCCTCAGCTCAAACCAGGTTTAACCGTTCGTTTAAAAACACCTACCAGCGATGAAACAATCGAGTCCAATATTAATGAACTTAAACCACAAATTGCCGAAGGCAATCGCACCATTGATGTGATTGCAGATGTCACAAATGCCAAAGGCTGGCAGCCAGGTGCAACAGTGACCGGCACAGTGGTTATAGGCGAACGCTCAGCAACTATTATGGTACCTGAACAAAGCCTTGTATTGCGGCCTGCCGGAGAGGTTGTCTATGTTTTAAAAGACAACATTGCTAATCAGGTTGTTGTGAAAACAGGTATACGTCAAAACGGTCTAATAGAAATCCAGACAGGTTTGTACGATGACGACATTGTCGTTGTTGATGGTGCAGGCTTTCTTACTGATAAAGCACTGGTAGAAATAGCGAAAAATGACGCTGCCTGAGTTCTCGATTAAGCGCCATGTTCTAACTTTTATGCTATCAGCAGTCATCATGCTGTTTGGTATCATTGCTTATCAACGCATCGGTGTGGACCGCATTCCATCTGTAGATTTTCCAGTAATAAACATTACCACTACTTTGCGCGGAGCCAGCTCTGATGTCATTGACACCAGTGTGACTAATGTAATCGAATCTGCAGTTAATACCACACCCGGCATTGAACACATTCAATCTAGCTCTTCTCCAGGCGCATCTTCAATCAGTATTACTTTCAATCTTGAAAAGGATATTGATGTTGCCTTTAACGAAATTCAAGCCAAGATTAGTCAATTGCTGCGCAGGTTACCTCCTGATACCGACCCACCAATCATTCGCAAAGTAGATGCTGATGAAAGGCCTATTCTTTGGATAGCCCTAACTGGTGACCGTACCATACAGCAATTAAATTTATATGCAGCGAATGTGATTAAGAAAAAGTTTGAAACTATCGATGGGGTTGGTGAAGTACGATTTGGGGGTAAACGTGATCGAGTCATACGCATTATCGTCTCAAATGAACGAATGGCAGCTTATCAGTTAGGCGCTAATGACTTGATTGATGCTTTCGGGCGTGAACATATTCAATTACCTGGCGGCTTTTTGGTTGGGCAGAATGCTGAGCAGCTGATTAAACTTGATTTAGAATTTCATCAGCTTAGCGATTTAGAAAATATGGTTGTCCAGGTAAAGAATGGTGTTCCAATTTACCTTAAAGATGTGGCAACAATTGAAGATGGTGTTACGGATAAACGACAGATAGCAAGATATAGTGGCAAGCCTACAGTCAGCATTGGTATTGTTAAAATCGCGAATACCAATACCGTCAAAATTATTGATGATGTTACCCGAAAGTTAGACGAAGAGATTCGACCTAATTTGCCGCCTGGCATGTTTCTAGAAATCTCAACTAATGACTCTATTTTCATTAATCAGATTGTTGCCTCATTAAAAGAACATTTAATTGAAGGTACATTGTTTGCCGCGCTCATTGTACTAATTTTCATGCGCTCACTTAGTTCGACGCTAATGATTTGCTTGGAAATTCCTGTTTCATTACTTGGTGCTATAGCCGTCATGTATTTTGCAGGCTACACCTTTAATAGCATGACCTTGCTAGCACTATTGTTGCTGATTGGTGTTGTTGTCGACGATGCAATTGTGGTTAGAGAGAGCATTTTGCGACACATGTCAGGAGAGGTGGGAAACAAGCTGACAGAAGCTGAGCTTAAAAATCCTAGCCTAGTAGAAAAATTCCGTAATCTCGCAACGATTAATGGAAGTAATGAGGTGGTATTTGCCGTTTTCGCTTCTTCTGCTGCACTAGTCTGCATTTTTGCGCCTGTAATTTTTATGGATGGCGTAGTGGGCATGTTTTTTAAATCCTTTGCCGTTGTTGTGACATTTGGCGTCATTATCTCTTTGTTTGTATCACTGACACTAACACCGATGCTCTGTTCACGCTATCTGGGTGTAACGCAGACAGAGAACAAAGTCTATACGGCAATTGCAAATACGCTCAGCAAGCTTGATGATGTCTATAAGAAAATCCTTGCTTTCACTCTTTCGCATCGAATGTTTGTTCTCATTTTTACCGCTGCTTTTGTTATCATTGCCGGCATGCTTAGCATGAAGCATGTTGAAAAAGAATTTGTTCCAGACTCTGATGAAAGTTACTTTAGAATTGCAGCTAAAACACCGCTAGGCGCTAGCCTAGACTATACAGATTCACGTTTGCAACGCATTGAAGCAGTGTTAAAAAAACATCCTGAAGCTATTGATAGTTATTATGCTTCGATAGGTACGGGGTCACGGGGTCAGGTTAATGAAGCCAGTGTAAATGTAAGGTTGAAACCTAAAGAAGAGCGAGACATTAGCCAGCAAGACTTAATGAAGCTAATCAAAAATGATATTGACCAAATTCCTGGTCTCCGCGCTACTGTTTCACCGCCATCTATTGCGCGGGGTCAACGCTCAGAAAAATTACAGTTCATCCTTACGGGTAATAATCTGCAAGAGATAGGTAATATTGCAGAATCATTACAAGATGAGCTAAGTGCCAAGCCAGAAATTGGTAAAGTAGATGTTGATGTGCAGCTCAACTTACCAGAACTCAATATTGACGTCGATCGCACACGCGCAGCTAATTTGGGACTTACTGCAAAAGATATTGCTTCTGCCATCAGCATGTATGCGGGCGGGATGAATGTCGCTTCATATAATGATAAAAATGGTGACGGTCAGCGCTATGATATTCGCATTAAAGCAGATGATCTTGCTATTCAGCAGGCAAATGATCTCAGTAAAATTTATTTGCGTAATGACCAAGGAGAGTTGATTCGACTTGATGCTGTTGTTAAGTTTGATTCAACGTTAGGGCCCGCAGTTATTAGCCGCTTCGACTTACAATATGCTGTTAATTTTTATGCAAATCCTACTGTAGCTTTGAGTGAAGCATCTGCAATAGTGAATGCAACGGCTGCGAAAATTGTACCGCCCGAATTCACTCTTAGCTTCTCTGGCCAAGCTGAAGAGATGCAAAAAACCATCAAAAATATGGCATTTGTTTTCACACTTGCCTTTATTTTGCTGTACATGGTACTAGCCAGCCAATTCAACTCATTTTCACAACCGTTTGTTATCATGCTTGCCCAGCCATTAGCCATTATCGGTGGCTTAGTAGCTTTATGGCTAACAGGACAAACCTTAAACATTTACTCTATGATTGGTCTCGTCTTGCTTATTGGCTTGGTAGCTAAAAACTCTATTTTGCTGATAGATTTAACGAACCAATTACGTAACCAAGGCGCAAGTATTCAGGAAGCACTTAGTGAAGCCTGCCCTGTTAGGTTGCGCCCAGTGCTGATGACATCACTCACCATTATTCTTGCACTTATCCCTGCTGCACTTGGCTTAGGTGCCGGTAGTGAAACCAATAAGCCGCTATCGGTTGCAATTATAGGCGGTATGATTTCATCTACGCTGCTTACGCTTGTTGTAGTGCCAGCGGCTTACTCTTTACTGATGAATGGTTTGGATAGATTATCCTCGTTAAGAGTAAAGGCTGATTAATCACATTGCCAGCAAGCACTCAACTCAAAGCAACTTCAGAATAATTTAACCCTTACCCGTTAATGCTTTGCCAGACTTATCGTTAAAACACCCAATAAAACCAAAGCAGTACCACCAACTTGTAACCAAGTAATGGGTTCACCTAAAATTAACCAAGCAAGAAAGATTGTAGACACTGGCCCAATAGAGCTGACCAATGACACTTTGTTACTCCCTAAACGCTGAATGCCCATATTTAACATCATCGAAGGTAATACCGTTGCAATTAATGCAATCATCAATCCAATTCCATACACTTGAATTGGTAGATGCATCGCTAAGTTTAAATCTTCGGTGAGTAAAAAATGTACCCCACTCGCAATACTGATAATAGTCATCGTATAGGCAGTGAATAAAGTTGCACCAATTCTTGGAATGATTCTACCGCTAAGCACCAAGTAAAATGCATAGGTAATAGCACTAGCTAATACCAAACCAGCACCTAATAATGTATGAGACGCAGCAGCTGTTGGCATGGTCAAATCATGACCAACAACTAAAAATACACCAAGATAACTTAGTATTAATGCCACGATTTCATGCTTAGTAATTTGATGCCGATGCAACACACTATTAAGTAAAATCACTATTGTTGGATACAAGAACAAAATCACACGCTCTAAACCAGCTGTTACATAGCTTAGGCCTGCAAAATTCAACCACATGGAACCGTAGCCAGTTACCACACCAATAAAAATCATCATACCAATATCATGCATATTGAGTTTTAACGTTTTTTTGGAGTGCCTTATCCATATAATAAGCCCCATAAAAAACGGAATGGAAAACAGCATCCGCAACGCAATGAGTGTTGCCGCATTGACTGGGTAGACATAGGCGAGTTTTACCATAATCGCTTTCGATGAAAAAGCAATTGAGGCAATAAGCACCATGAATACACCTGCTAAAGTTCTATTGGTCTCTTTTGAAGATTGCATGTTAAAGCTCTAAAAATGGAGCTCAACGATGAAGATAAAAAACTATAAATCAACCGCGAAGAGCTCGCGGTTGTAGAAAATTATGACAAACAACAACCGCAGCATGTTATGGCTCGAAGCCAGACCGCTTTGGAAGTCATCACTAAAATTATGCTGTTGTTTCTCATAAGAAATCGACTCTACCCGTATGCGACAAAATGGTCAAGTAGGATTTGAATTTACCAACTTTACCAAATACTGCAAACTCAGACCCTCAACTTTGGGCTGCCATAAATCTGGCGCTTCTGGAAATGCCGTAAACTCACCAGTCCTTTCATAGCCAAGGCGCTCATAGAAAGCAATGAGTTCGTGCCGCAAGGAAATAACAGACATATGGAATCCAAGTACCCGCCACTCGCGTTTTGTTATTGCTTCAGCGGCATGAATAAGATCTTTTCCGTAGCCTTTGTTTTGCAGCGCTGGCTTGACTGATATTTTGCCAAAGTGCGCAGTCTGTTTGCCTGCAATCACTTGCCGCTCGCAACAAACCGCTGCGACAATTTCATCATTCAATACGCCTATCAAGACAAATGCATCTTTTCTTTTGATTACATTTGCAATTTCACTAGTAGTTGTGCGCACACCATCTAAAATGTCAGCTTCTGTTGTCCAACCTTTTCGGCTAGCCTCCCCTCTGAAGCAATTATTGATTAGATCTGCAATGCTGGCAGCATCGACCAGTTCAGCCTTGTAAAAATGCAGCATCTTAATTCACAACCTTTTGTACAACCAGACTTGCCGTCATATCACCTTCTACATTGACTGTCGTTCGCAGAGTGTCCAATAAACGATCAACAGGTAACAGTATTGCGATTGCCTCAACAGGTAATCCAACTGATTGCAGAACGAGCACCATCGTGACCATGCCAGCACTTGGAATACCAGGAGCACCTACTGAAGCTAACATTGCTGTAAAAAAAATGATCAGCTGCTGAATAAATGTTAGGTCTGCCCCCACTAGATTAGCGACAAATAGAGCTGCGGCCGCTTCATATAGTGCTGTACCATCCATATTCATGGTCGCACCTAATGGAATCACAAAGCCAGCTATCTCTGGCTTTACATTAAGCTGTGTTGTGACGCAGCGCATGGTAACAGGTAATGTTGCCGAGCTAGAGCTGGTGGCAAAAGCTGTAATCAACGCCTGACGCGCACCTTTCCAAAACCATATTGGTGACTTGCCTGTGAATATAAACAAAATAAATGGCAGTATCACCACGCCATGCAGTAGTAGCGTACCTGCAACCACAGCCACAAACTTTGCAAGTGTTGAAAGCATCGTAACGTCTTGTGTAGCAATCAGCTTAGTCAATAGAGCAGCTATCCCGAATGGCGCAAGCACCATAATCCAATTGACGACCTGCATAGTGACTTCAAGTGCCTCTTCCAACAACACGAGTATATTTTTGTATCGCTCACCACCCATGACTAGTGCTATCCCGAGGAATAGCGCAAAAATCACAACTGATAAGACTTGTCCTTCTGCTAGCGCCTGAAACGGATTGACAAATAACTGATGTAAAAAATGTGCAAAAAAATCTGCTAATGGCATCTGCTGCGATTGAAAGTCTTGCATTGCACCTTCAAACATACTGACTTCTAAGCCTATACCAGGTTTAAAGTAAGTACTTGCCAACATACCTACCATCATCGCTATCGCCATAGTCAGCGTAAAAAAGACAAGCGTCGAAATCCACACTTTGTGCATCTGGCTGTGTGCACGTAAGTTAGCAATACCGACAATAATGCTAAAGAAAACTAATGGTATTAATACCATTTTGAGTAAATCAATAAACAATGTTCCAACTATCCCAGCCGTATACAAGCTGATAGAAGCTGTTGTGCTTTTCATGCCCACCTGATGGACAAAAAGACCCATTAGTACGCCGACAGTAGCACCTAAAAATATTTGTACATTTAAGCTAGGCATTCTCATTGATATATTCCCTAGTCATTATTGATGAAAGGCTATTTTACTTTGTTTAGCAATGAATCACTCTTGTAGGGTACTTTTCCAGAGGGAACTACCTTGGAAGCATGCTCAATGTGCAAATCTTGATCATCAAAAAAGATATGCGGTTTAAATGCTTTGAGAATGGCTGCTTTACTCAGTCCTCCTAAAAAGAATACCTCATTGACATAGACACCCCAGTGTCGGAGCGTATTGATGACCCGCATTTCTGCTGGCGCACTTCTCGCAGTCACAATGGCTAACCGAACAGGAGATAGCTCTTGACCAAATGGTAAACGACTTTGTAACTTTGCCAGCTTTTGCAAGAATGAAGCATATGGACCTTCCAACATTGGTACATGTTGCTGCATATCTTCGTTTTGTTGAAATTCGTCTAAGCCTTTGGATTTAAATAACAGCTCACTGCTTTCATCAAACAATACCGCATCGCCATCAAACGCAATACGTACTTGATCACTCGGTAACTCTGTCGTTTCGGTGGGCGGCTCCTTCAATAGCGCAACTGCACATTTGCCTGAATCAATGACTTTTTGCGCATCTTTGATATTCGTCGTTAAAAATAAATCAACATCAAAGGCTTCAATATAATCAGCCACTGATTCTCCACCCGTAAAAGCGTGGCGGCTAATCTTTAATCCGAGTTTTCTGATGGTATTAAAGACGCGAACCCCTGTTTCTGGGCTGTTTCTTGACATAACAACGACTTCAACTAATGGCGGCTCAGCGATTGTTTTAGCATCTTCAATTTTTTGAAATTTATTCAGCTCAAGTAAAGCCTTAATAAGCGGCATCCCCGTACCTGCCTCTAACGGTTCATTTTCCCTTTCCAGCATGTATCGTCTGTATTCAACAACTGCTTTTTCAACATTAATAGCTAATTGCTCACGGAATAGTTTATCCGCTTCGCCTAAGTCAAAGAGGGCTGTAGCGGATATACCGACAACAAGCGTATTAGAGAGATCAAGTGCCATTTGCTAGGCTGCCTTCTTAATTGGTTTGATGACCGCAGATTTGATATTGGGCTCATTAATCGCCTGTTTCTTCTCAAAAACAGCTGCAAAGAAGCCATCTGTACCATGCAAATGGGGCAACAACTTGAGATAGTTACCTGTATCTAGATTAATTTTTTGTTGCGCCAAAATTTCATTAGCAGGCAGTAAAATAAAGTCAGGATTAGCCTCTAGAAAAGACTCTGCTATTGCTTCATTTTCCTCTTGCAATAAACTACACGTGGCGTAAATCACCTGCCCACCAACTTTTGCTAGTTTCGCTGCGCGTGACAATATATTCTTTTGTATTGTATTGAGCTCATCTATGTCTTGCTGCGTTTGTCGCCACTTCAAATCTGGATTTCTACGTAATGTCCCCAAACCACTGCAGGGAGCATCCACTAGCACACGGTCAAACTTTCCATTCAACCGTTTTAATTTTAAGTCATTTTCGTTATTGATTACTTGCGCGTTTAAATTAGATAAACCAGAACGTTTTAAGCGTTTGCTCAAATTATTTAATCTTTTCTCTGACACATCAAACGCATACAGGCGACCTGTGTTGCGCATGAGTGCACCTAATGCCAGTGTCTTCCCGCCTGCACCAGCGCATAAATCTGCCACCATTTGACCACGTTTTGGCGCTACCAAGAAACTTAATAATTGACTGCCTTCATCTTGTACTTCTATTTTACCTTCTGTAAACAATGGATGTTTGCTGATTCCAATGCGATTTGGCATGCGGATACCAATGGGAGAGTATGGCATTGGTAGGATTGACTTCTCATTGTTCATGTTTTCTGCATGCAGTTGTTGTAGCACTTCTGTTGGCGTTGCTTTGATGGTATTGACTCGTAAATCAAGTGTTGCTTGTTCCATCATGCTTCTGCAAATTGTCAGTGCTTCTGCCTCACCATATTGCGCAACCAGCTTCTCCCAAAGCCAATCACGTACATCCGCTTGCACAGCTAATGGCAGATCAGTAGTTGGTTTGGCTTTAATTTCAATTGCCCATTCTTTTTGTTGCTCCGTAAGCATTGAATCTAGGTCTCTTAAGCTTCTTCCTTGCACGCGTAGTAACCATGCCAGAATCAGTTTCCTAGCATCATCTGGATCGTTCTCGTCGTTACCTGTCAGCATACTTAAATAGCGCAGCCGCCGAATCACGCCATATACACTTTCTGCGATAAATGCGCGCTCTTTATTGCCTAACTCGCGATTGTTTCGAAAAAATGCACTCATCTTGGCATCAGCAGGTTTATCAAACTCAAGCATATCTGTTAATAGCATTGCTGCTTGGCGTATTAAATGTTCATTCATTGATGCGGTTTTCTATAGAGTGATTACAATATTTATCAACCTAAACGGTCTGTAATATTAAAGGATTAACGGCCAGTAATGTTTAATCACTGGCCGCGATATTAAATGCTAATTGATGATAACCGAATTGTTTATTTAATTATTATTTTTGTTAAAACTTGCTCTATCTTATCGCCGTCATCATCAACGACTAAATACTTAACTGGAATATAGTATTTACTTCGAGCTAACCAGAGCTCCTTTTTCTTTTTACCATCAGCTTCAGCATTAACCAAGTGCACTGTCTCGTATTGAGTCCCAGCTAAATTAAGCGCCGTGTCGTCAGATTCAATGTTATAAACATACTGGTCAAACTTTTTACCTGTTGTTAATGCTACGCTTACTTGTTCACCTGTTGGTGGCGTGAACATAAATTGATAGGCATAGCTAGCTAGATCTTGCGCACCTGGTGAGAGCTTTTCCTTTCTGATATCCCCTTTCACCAGCATATTCAAGGTATTTGTTGTCCAATCAAAACTAGCTGCAAGTGATTTCTTTTCATTGTCACCGCGCTTAAGCTTAAACTCTGTTGGTACCAAGCCCGCCTTAGTGACTGTCCCTTTACTGGTAAGAACACGCTCACCCAGCAATGCATACAATCCATCGCCTTTAGTTGTCGATATGATCTGATATTGACTGCCTTCTTGGGTGTAGCTTTCTTGTACAGTACCAAATGTGTGGCCATTACGGCTTACTTCATACTCTAACTCTATCTTCTTTGGCTGCGCTTGCACGCTACTTGCCATTAAAAGCATAGCGAACAGAGTAGACAAAAAAATTATATTAATTGGTTTTACCATGTGCTTTCCACGTATATTGAGTATCACTTAACTAATTAACGCGCTACTTAGATTATGGTTGTCATGCTTGCTGGGGTTTAAACAACAACCGTTGCTGCCTCGCCTTCATGTTGCTGGCGAATTTTGCCAATCCGATATACCGTCTCACCTTTATCAGCCAATATTTTTTGCGCTAGGTCTACATCTTCTTGTGCCACAATCACTGCCATACCAATACCGCAATTAAAGGTTTTATACATTTCATTTGGGGCAATATTGCCCTGCTCTTGCAACCATTTAAATAATGCCGGCATTTCCCAACTACTTCCATTGATTTCTGCCATTAGGCCTGATGGTAAAACACGTGGCACATTCTCAGTAATGCCACCTCCAGTGATATGCGCCATTCCTTTGACAGGAACTGCTTCTAGCAGTGCCAAAACTGATTTTACGTATAGCTTAGTCGGCTTCATGATGACATCTTTGAATGGTTGCCCATGAAAATCCGAATCCATATCGATTCCTGACTTTTCAATTAGCTTACGGATTAATGAATAACCATTTGAATGCGCCCCACTAGATGCCAGACCTAAAACAACATCTCCATCAGCAATCGTGGAACCATCGATGATATTGGCTTTATCTACACAACCCACAACAAAACCTGCCAAGTCATACTCTCCCGCTGGGTACATCCCTGGCATTTCTGCTGTTTCCCCGCCAACTAAAGCACAACCAGACTCTTCACAGCCAGCAGCGATACCTTTAATCACATCTGCTGCAGTACCTACATCCAATTTTCCACAGGCAAAATAATCTAGAAAAAATAATGGCTCTGCACCTTGGACCAAAATATCGTTAACACTCATCGCCACGAGGTCAATACCCACAGTGTCATGTTTATTCAATTGAAATGCCAGTTTAAGCTTGGTTCCCACTCCATCTGTACCAGAAACTAATACAGGTTCTTTAAATTTACTTGGCATGGCAAACATAGAGCCGAAGCCACCAATACTGCTCATCACTTCAGGTCGCATGGTTCTTTTTGCAAATGGTTTGATTTGATTGACTAATGCATCACCAGCTTCAATATCCACTCCGGCATCGCGGTAGGTTATTGAGTTATTATCAACGTTTTTTGTCAAAGTATTTCTCGATTCTTGGTTAAATTTAAACATTCAAGCTGGTCAAATGCCTATTGCGCTTATACAAAATTCGGTTAAGTCGCCATAAGTTAAGTATAATTTTGCCAATCGCTTAATATTGTGCGCACATTTTAACTCAACATGGCTAATCAACCAAAAAACAACGACCCAATTACACAGCTTTTTAGCAATCATCGCTGGGCTATTATTGCGCTGTTATTTGCTTTTATTTTTTATCAACTTGGCCCTATCATCACTCCATTTTTGGTCGCAGCTATTCTGGCCTACATGTGTGATCCGTTAGTCGACAAACTCAGCATTGCTGGCATAAAAAAATTTAAACTTGGCAGAACTACAGCAACAGCTATCGTCATGTTTGGGCTCTTTGCTGCTATTACACTGATTGTGCTAATTTTAATCCCCTTGATTCAAAAGCAATCAATATTGATAGCAGAACGATTACCGGCCCTCATCGAAAAATTTCGCACACATATAGAACCTTGGCTACAAGAAAAAATTGGCATTAGCTTAGCTATTGATGTCGGTCAGATTCAGGAAGTTGTTAAATCACATTGGCAAGAAACAGGTGATATTCTAAGTATCATTTTTAAAACAGCTGGTGCAAAAGGTTTGGCACTAATTGGCCTCATCGCTAATTTGCTTCTATTGCCTGTAGTGCTTTTTTATCTGCTCAGAGACTGGGATAGTTTAATCCAAAAGATAGCTGAGCTAGTCCCCAGAGACTGGATAGACAAAACCACAGAAATTGCTAGGGAGGTTGATGAGGTGATTGCACAGTTTCTACGTGGACAACTCTCCGTCATGGCATCACTCTGCCTATTCTATAGTCTGGGATTGTGGTTAACTGGACTGGAGTCCGCACTATCCATTGGCTTAATTGCAGGTTTATTAAGTTTTGTTCCGTATCTTGGTTTTGCAATTGCCTTTATTCTGGCTGTGTTATTAGCATTATTGCAATTCTCAACGCTTGTCGAAGTCTTCCCTGTTTTAATGGTCTTCGGTATAGGGCAGGTCGTCGAAAGTTATATATTGACGCCTTATCTTGTTGGTGATCGGATAGGTCTACATCCAGTGGTTGTTATTCTTGCATTACTTGCTGGCGGTCAGTTGTTTGGGTTTGCAGGAGTCTTACTTGCATTACCCGTTAGCGCCGCCATTGCAGTTGGTTTGCGTCACTCTAAACGAAGTTATTTAAACAGTACCACATATCAACAAGAAGAATGAAACAGCTATTACTTGATATTCAACCTGCGCAGCCGCAGACATTCGATAATTATATTACTGGTCAAAATAATGAAGCGCTGGCCAACATACAGGACTTATTGACTGGTATGAGCGATTTCCAATTCATCTACCTTTGGGGCCCTGCTGGTAGTGGAAAAACTCACCTGCTCAACGCTGCCAAACAACAAGGTGCTGCTGTTGCGGATGATGTACATTTACTGAATGAGGAAGCACAAATTGAACTGTTTAACCGTTATAACGAGCTTAAGGCCTCAGGTCTTGCGCTGATTGCTGCCGGTTTACATTCACCAACACAAATGGGACTGCGTGGCGATTTGGCGACTCGACTTGCATGGGGTTTGGTTTATCAGTTACATCCATTAACAGATGCCGAAAAAGCAGATGCTTTAAAAAATCACGCTAAGGAACGCGGCATGAATTTACCGGATGAAGTAATCGCTTACTGCTTGCGCTATTTACGTCGTGACTTGCCTACATTGATGTCTATTTTAAATGCCTTAGATGAATGGTCACTCACAGAAAAAAAACCAGTGACTGTCCCAATGCTGAAAAAATTATTACAATTAGATTTAGGTATCTAGTACCTAGATGCACCTATAACTTTCCTACTGATAGATAACCACTATCCTAAAGGTAAAAAATGTTAAGAATCACCGAACTCAAACTCCCCATCGAGCTAGCCGATACACTCATCCATCAAGACGACCAAATTAAAGCAGCTTTGCTTAAACGTTTAGCGATTCCAGAATCAGATTTAGTCAATTTCACTATTTTCAAACGTGGTGTGGATGCCCGTAAATCAGAAGCCATTTTGTATGTATACAGCTTGGATGTTGAAGTGAAAAATGAAGCTAAATTATTAGCTAAGTTTAAAAAAGACCCAC
>JBNLAC010000033.1:0-22314 GCA_050301935.1 Methylophilaceae bacterium
CGGATCAAGATGACATATGGGACTCTAATAAGTTGCATATAGCTATCAAGTCTATGATTAAGTATCGCGCTGATGCTTACTCAAGTAATGTGACAGCTCTATATCCAAATGGCAGAAAAAATCTAATTAATAAATCACAAAAACAATGTGAGTTTGATTATATGTTTGAATCAGCAGGGCCTGGTTGTACTTTCGTATTATCTAAAAACTTAGCTTTGAGTTTACAAAAAATGCTCTATATTAAAAAGGATTTTACTGATCGCATAGCTTTGCATGACTGGTTTATATATGCATTTGCTAGAACTAACGGATATGCTTGGTTTATAGACTCGGCGCCTCATATGTTATATAGACAGCATACAAATAACGAAGTAGGAGCTAATGTAGGAATTAAGGCTAAATTTACCCGTTGGAATAAGCTTCGAGAAGGATGGCTTCGTAACCAAGCACTGCTAATAGCCAAGGTGCTCGACTATGAAGATGCTTGGCCAATAAACAAGTTACGGCACTATCATTTATCAGATAGGCTTAGTCTAATTATCAATATTAAAAAGTTACGTAGACGTTGGCGTGACCGCTTGGCTTTTGCTCTATTTTTGTTACTCCCACAAAAAAAATAACTATTCCAATGCATTTAGCTCGAAATTCAACATTAGAAAAATTATCTAATGATAATATTCAATTAAAAGTTAACAATTTTGATTTGCTGAGGTTTGTATTTGCATTTGTCGTTTTGTTGGTACATGCTCATACTTTATCAGGCGTTAATTCTTTATCTGTGCTCAGTGATACATTGTCTTCTTCAATGGCTGTAAAATCATTCTTCGTTGTCAGTGGCTTTTTAATTTTTATGAGTTATGAAAATAGCTCTAGTATAAAAAGCTATTTTTTAAAGAGAATACGTAGAATTTATCCTGCATATTTTTTTGTAGTAATATTTTGTTCTATATTTGGTTATGCATTGAGCACATATTCAATTACCAGTTACTGGTCATTAGATACATTAAAGTATGTTATGAGTAACTTGCTTTTTTTAAACTTCCTCTATCCAAATTTACCAGGAGTTTTTGAAAGCAATAAGTTCCAAGCTGTTAATGGAGCATTATGGACTCTAAAAATCGAAGTGATGTTTTATCTTTTTGTACCCTTCGCTGTGATGGCTTTTAAAAGGTTTAATCGATTAGGAGTTATACTAGCAATTTATGTGATGTCTGTCTTGTACTCTTTACTACTTCTTGGAATGGTAAGAGAGTCAGGAGCTAGTATTTACGTAGAGTTGCAACGCCAATTACCGGGCCAGCTAACTTATTTTATGGCAGGTGCGGCAGCATACTACTACTTCAATTATCTAAGAAGATTTAGAGTTTTAGCGGTTTTATTTTCCTTGATAGCTTTTTTATTTAATTCATCATTGCCATGGCTAATTTTAGAGCCCGTTGCATTGGCAATGTTAATTTTTGCAGTTGCATACTTAATTCCTTATCTTGGGAATTTCGGGAAATATGGTGATTTCTCATACGGTATATATATATTACATTTCCCAATATTACAAACCTTAATTTATTTTGGATTTTTTAATAATAAGTCATGGCTGGCGCTGGCGCTATCTAGCAGTTTGACATTATTAGCAGCATTTCTCTTATGGCACTTTGTTGAAAAGCCGTTTTTACGTAAATCATCACATTATCTTTCGACTAGCGAAGAAAGCAAATAATGAAAGTCTTGGTTACAGGCGCTTCGGGATTTGTAGGAAAAACTCTATGTGATGCACTAGAAGCTACTGGCATTTCTTACATTCCAGTTACGAGAAAGCTAACGCGTCAATTTTATGATAAACAAGTGATAGTTGAGGAATTAACGTCAACAACATCATGGAGTGATGTATTGGAAAAAGTCGATGCTGTTGTTCACTTAGCAAATCGTGCACATGTGATGCGTGATGCATCAGCAGAACCTTATAACGAATATAAGGCGGTTAATGTCGACGCAACTCTTAATCTTGCTAATCAAGCAATCAAAGCAGGGGTGAAAAGATTTATTTTTGTTAGTTCTATTAAGGTAAATGGAGAGTTTACGACATCAAAACCTTTTAATGAGTCAGATAAACCTAAACCTGAAGACGATTATGGCAAAACAAAATATGAGGCGGAACTAGCTTTGAAAGAGTTATGCGCAGATAGCAATATGGAATTAGTCATTATTCGTCCACCCTTAGTTTATGGCCCAAGAGTGAAGGCAAATTTTTTAAACCTCATTAAGTTATGTAATATAAACTTACCTTTGCCTTTTAGAGCAATTAACAATAAACGTAGCTTTATTTACATAGAAAACTTAGTTTCATTTCTCGTGCTTTGTATTAAACATCCACGCGCAGCTAATCAGACATTCTTAATATCTGATAATGATGATCAATCGACTACCAGTCTAATCGCTACAATTAGGACACAACTAAACAAACCTATATGTTTATTACCTATTCCTAAAAGCATACTGAATATTTTGTTTATCCTATTAGGTAAAAAAAGTCTCATTAATCGATTGTTAAATAACCTTCAAATTGATTCCTCAAAAGCTAAAAATCTCTTAGACTGGGAACCGCCTTTTACATTTAAGCAAGGTATAGAAAGAACTATCAAAAATTGCAAATATGAAGATAACTAAGAGAATTTTTGATATTTTATCAGTGCTAATTGCATCACCAATAGTATTGCCATTTTTTCTATTAACCTTGCTTCTTGTTAAGATTACATCTTATGGCCCAGCGTTCTACTGGAGCAAGCGTATAGGCGTTAACAATCAAATATTTAATATGCCAAAGTTTCGCTCTATGAGGGTCAATACACCTGCGCTAGCTACACATCTACTAAATCAGAATGGCGATGTAAAACAGTATCTAACACCCGTAGGTGGATTTATACGTAAATTTAGTTTAGATGAAATTCCACAGTTATGGAGTGTGCTTAAAGGTGATATGTCTATCGTTGGACCAAGACCAGCATTGTTTAATCAGGATGACCTTATTTCACTCAGATCAAAGCATGGAGTTGACAAGCTTTTGCCGGGTATTACAGGCTGGGCCCAAATCAATGGGCGTGATGAAATTCCAATACCCAAAAAGGTCGAGTTAGATGTTTACTATTTAAAACATCAGTCTTCTTTTTTTGATGTTTTTATAATTTTATTAACTATATTTAAAGTATTGAGACGCGCTAATGTTTCACATTGATATTAATTTAATTTGAAACATGTAATAAATGAATTGAAAAAATGCATAGATATATATTTTAGGTAAAATGACATATATGGATACAAATAAGAATATTAATTAATGAATAGTTTGCACATGCTTAAAAACCCTAGATCCTTCTCAGCATTTATTCATGACATTGCAGTAACTGTTTTTTCATGGGTAATCGCTTATTGGCTTAGATTTAACTTCAATGTGCCATTTAACTTCACTGCATCCATGTGGTCCAATCTTGTATGGATCATGCCTTTGCAGGTAAGTTTGTTTTTTTTATTCGGTTTGTATCAAGGGGTTTGGCGGTTTGCAAGCACACCTGATTTAAAAAGAATTTTAAAAGCGGTAAGCATCGGAGCTTTGCTAATTTCTGCTGTATATTTAATGATAAAGCCTTTCGGCGTTATTCCTCGTTCTGTATTAATTTTATTTCCCATTTTATTACTTTTATTAATGGGTGCTAGCCGATTTGCTTATCGTGCTTGGAAGGAACATCGACTTTATGGTGGAATGAGCGCACAGGGCAAACCTGTTATTGTGCTTGGTGCTGGTGAGGCGGCTGTTTCTTTAGTGAAAGATTTGGCTCGAAGCGATGCATGGCAAGTTGTTGGCTTGCTTGATGATGATAAGACTATTCTTGGTAGACGCCTTGAAAGTGCTAAAGTACTTGGCTCGATAAAGGATTTGCCAAGTATTGCAGAAAAATATCAAGTGGCACACGTGATTATTGCTATGCCCTCGGCACTGCATCAACAAAGGCGTGCTGCAGTTGAAATAGCAAACGCTGCTGGTCTGACAGTGCTCACTGTACCAGCATTCGAAGATTTGATGAGTGGTAAAGTAAGCATTTCTCAGGTTCGCAAAGTTGAGGTTGAAGACTTATTAGGTAGGGAGCCTGTTCAATTAGATACGCTGGGCTTGCAAGACTTAATTGAAAACCAAGTGATTTTTGTAACTGGAGCTGGAGGCTCTATTGGCTCCGAATTGTGTCGTCAAATTCTAAAGTATCATCCTTACAAGCTGATTTGCATTGATATGTCTGAGTATTCTCTCTATAACATAGAGCAGGAGTTCAGTTCATCGATCAACAATAGCGATGCTAAGATTATTTATGTGACTGCAGATGTGAAAAATGATCAAAAAATCAGATCCCTTTTGAGACAATATAAACCTTCTGTTGTTTTTCATGCGGCCGCATACAAACATGTTCCCTTAATGGAAAATACGAATGTAGCAGAAGCTCTATCAAATAATGTGTTGGGTACACATGTATTGGCTAGCGCATGCATAGAAAACAGCGTCAATAAGTTTGTCTTAATCTCTACTGATAAAGCAGTTAATCCAACAAATGTAATGGGAGTTAGTAAAAGGTTAGCGGAAATGGTATGCCAAGGATTGCAAACTGAAAATAGTACAAAGTTTGTCATCGTGAGATTTGGAAATGTCTTAGGCAGTAGTGGTAGTGTAATTCCAAAGTTTAGGGAACAGATAGCTAGTGGTGGTCCAATAACTATCACGCATCCTGATATTACCCGTTTTTTTATGTCTATTCCAGAAGCTGCACAATTGGTGATGCAAGCTGGTTTAATGGGAGAGGGCGGAGAAATCTTCGTGCTTGATATGGGTGAAGCTGTTAAAATAGTTAACTTAGCACAAGATATGATTCGCCTATCAGGTTTGCAACCTGAAGATATTAAGATAATCTATACTGGATTGCGTCCAGGCGAGAAATTGTATGAAGAGCTGCTTGCCGATGATGAGCATACACTTCCAACACCTCATCAGAAGCTAAGAATAGCAAGTGCAAGATCAGTTGACGCCCTATGGGTTAAGAAGCTATTAAAGTGGATTGAATCTATCCAAGCTGCTGATGAACAGTTGATTAAAGCAGGCTTAAAAACATGGGTTGAAGAATATCAAATTGATTTAAACAGTACAATAAAACCAAACTTTACTCCAGAAACGACTACGATACATTAGATGACTATGAAAAATATTACAAAAGCAGTATTCCCAGTTGCTGGATTCGGTACACGGTTCTTACCAGCAACTAAAGCCAGTCCAAAAGAAATGTTACCTATAGTGGATAAACCATTAATTCAGTATGCTGCTGAAGAAGCGATTGCAGCTGGCGCAACAGAGCTTATCTTCATTACAGGAAAAAATAAACGCTCAATTGAAGATCACTTTGATAATGCTGGAGAGTTAGAGGCACAACTAGAGACAAGTGGTAAAAAGCAGATGTTAGAAGTGCTTAAATCAATTTTGCCATCGCATGTTTCTTGTATCTTTATTCGACAACCCAAAATGCTAGGATTAGGTCATGCAGTACTATGTGCAAAACCTGTAGTAGGTGATGCACCATTCTCAGTTATCTTGGCTGATGATTTAATTGATGCAGACGTTTCTGTTACCAAGCAAATGGCTGATGTTTACGCAACTAAAGGCTTGTCAATCTTAGGCGTGCAGGATGTGCCACGTGAAGCAACTGCTAGTTACGGTATTGTTGATGCTGAGAAATTACAAGAAAATCTATTAAAAGTGAATAGTATTGTTGAAAAACCTAAGCCTGCCGAAGCGCCATCAACACTGGGTGTAGTAGGGCGATACGTCTTTACACCACAAATATTTGATTGTCTTGAGAAAGTTAAACCAGGCAAAGGGAATGAAATTCAATTAACAGATGGCATTGCAGATTTAATGAAAATTCAGGATGTATTGGCGTATCGATTCTCTGGCAAGCGTTTTGACTGTGGTAGTAAGCTAGGATTTATGCAGGCAAATGTCGAGCTTGCTCTAAAGCATCCTGAACTGAAAGACAGCTTTGCAGAGTATCTTAAAAATGTAACATTGTAGCCTTACAATTATGACTGTTGTTGATCCGCATCATTATCTGCAAGAGGCAGAGTGCATTTACGACGAAAGTGAAGTGGCTCTAGCGATAGAAAGGGTTGCTAAAGCATTAAATACTGACTACAGTGATGATCGACCCGTAGTATTGAGTGTGATGAATGGCGCTATATTTTTTACAGGTCAATTGTTATCTAAATTAACATTCCCGCTGACACATGATTATGTGCATGCCACACGTTATAGGCAAGATGTGCAAGGTAAAGATATAGTCTGGCTAGTGGCGCCTAAACCGACTATCAAAAACAAAAGCGTTCTAATTATAGACGATATATTAGATGAAGGAATAACGCTTAAAGCAATTGTTGATCAATGCTATAAAATAGGTGCCAAGGATGTTAAAACAGCTGTTTTAGCTGAAAAGACACTAGGTAAAACCAAGGTTATCGCTGCTGACTACGTTGGGTTAGACGTGCCTGATAAATATGTTTTCGGCTGTGGAATGGATGTATATGGTTGGTGGCGAAATCTATCTGAAATCTATGCTTTGAAAATTACCTAATATAGGTGATTGCATAGCAAATTAAGATTGATAAAATATAATCTTAAGATTGTCATAATTTCGACGTTACCGTTGGTGCTAGAGCACTATTTATAACAAGTCTAATTCTTAATTTTCATAACTAATTGTTTTTAAAAACATAAATTCAAAATCACAAGGTGGTATTAAATATGCAACTGTTTCCTCAAGAATTTGATATTGATCAAGAGAGGTTAACAGTGAAAAACGAAAGCAATGAAAATCAAGTGTGGGATCAAGTCTTTAAAGTTATTCAAAAGTCTTTCTCAATTAATAAGCATTTAGACTTCTTTAATTGGATGCAAGACAGTGTAAGAAATGTGTTGCCACATGATATTCTAGTAGCAGCATGGGGTGATTTTGAGACAGGGGAGCTTAATTTCGATGTTTCATCTAATATTGATGAAATTAGAACACAAAAACTCATTGATGCCCCTGGTGTATTTACCTACCTGATGTCAAATTTGCATCAACGTTGGGTTGATAATGATGAGAGGTGGTTTCGTATTAATTTTTTTGACGCTGAAGGAATTAGCGCGCAATCGCCGACGCCTTTCACAAAAAAATTATCTGGTATGAATTCCTTGCTCGTTTATGGTGTAAGAGACACCAGAGGTAAAAATGATTGCATCTATGTGTTCTTTGATAGAGCACGCGAGTTCGAAGTTCAGCATTCCTTATTAGGCTTATTGATGCCTCATGTAGATGCTGCCTTAAGACGCGTTGAATACATTGAGTCATCATCTACTGGTGCAGAGGCATTGGAGGAGCTTAATATTGGTGGACTAAGCGATCGCGAGCACGAAATTTTGCACTGGGTACGTTCAGGCAAAACGAATCTTGAAATTGGTATGATTTTGGGAATAAGTCCTAATACTGTAAAAAATCATCTTAAACGTATATTTCAAAAGTTGGACGTTACATGCCGTGCACAGGCTGTTGCTAAATATGTGCCTATGAGTACAAATGGTTATTAGATCTAATCCTCGCTCGGTTCTTCAACGAAGAACCGGGATTGGCACGCTTCTGCAACCCCTGATTGATGGACTTATTATCATCGGGGTTGCTTGGTTTTTTGTGCAAAAAAATGTTGGCTATTTAACACAGGACTACATTATTTTTATGTTAGTCCTACTTGGCTTGGTCTCAATTATGTATGACCGCTATGCTATTTATCGATCTAGTATTACATTTACCAATAAAGTGCTTAGCATTTTTAATGCATGGACCATTACGTTTTTAGCGATAATTTTATTAGGTTTTCTTACAAAACAAAGCACAGTCTACTCTAGACTTTTTGTTGTAGAAACCTATATCTGGGGTTTTCTTTTTCAATGTTTTGCGCATGGTGTCATCCGCAAAGTTAACAGAAAAATCAATGAACAGTCAGAAGCTACTGACAATGTCATTATTGTTGGTCAAGGCCAGTTAGCTAACTACCTTGAACATAAAATTTCTTCCAATCCGTGGTTGCATCAGCGCGTAATCGGAACTGTATCAATCCAAGAGGAACAAAAAAAGGAAAAAGGCAAAAAGTTAGAGGTTAACGAGTATACAAGTCAAAACGTAATTAAACTTGGTCAGGTATCCGAGCTTGAGAGTCTTGTTGAGGAACATAATATCAATACCTTATACATCGTTACACCACTAGAGTCTTCAAAAGTACTGGAAACGCTTTACTTTAATCTACTTGATAAGCATGTTTCCATCCATTGGGTACCTGATATATTTTCTCTAAAACTCATTAATCATAGTGTTCGTGAAATAGCTGGCATACCAGTACTTACTCTATCTGAAACACCTTTAACTGGTATTAGCAAGTTAAGTAAAGCAATTGAGGACAGGTTGCTCGCCTTTTTAATACTTTTATGTATATCTCCCTTGCTGCTATTGATTGCTGCTGCTGTTAAATTAGATAGTCCTGGACCTGTATTTTTTAGGCAAAATAGAACTGGTTGGAACGGTAAGACATTTCGTATTTGGAAGTTTCGCAGTATGAAAGTTGAACAAAGTAACGAAGATGCTAAAGTAGTTAAACAAGCGGAAAAAGATGATCCTAGAATCACTAGGGTAGGTAAGTTTATTCGTAAAACTAGTTTAGATGAACTTCCTCAATTACTTAATGTATTGTTTGGTGATATGTCATTAGTAGGGCCAAGACCACATGCTGTACAACATGACGAAGAATATGCTCAGAGGATTACAGACTACTATATACGGAATAATATTAAGCCTGGTATCACAGGTTTGGCGCAAGTCAGAGGCTACCGAGGCGAAACCAAAGAGATTGATCAGATGATGAAGCGCATAGAGTCTGATATTGAATATATTAATAATTGGTCTATAGGTTTAGATATTTCTATATTATTCAGGACAGTGACTGCATTCACAGGAAAAAGCGCTTACTAATAGTTAAAGTTGTATAAAAGACTAGTCCTTATGGGCTATAGCATTTAACCGTACCAAAACAGTATCATTCTGCTATGGTGTCAATTTACAACAATCGTAGCTTAGTGCTCTTTCTTAAGATAGTAATTTTAAGTTTTATCTTAGGCGCGTCTTCAGTACATGCCCTAGAGAAATCTAATTTTCAGACTAATATCGATACTGACGACTCGGTGAGCCATAGACAAGTAAGCACTAAGCAACCGTTATCCACATCAGCAAGCTGCACGGCATACTTCAAAGAAACAGTGAATGTAAATAACTGTAGAGCAGGAGAAGTGCCACTTCCAGCAGCGAGATGGTTGTTTTTACTTGCGCTAATCGGTTTTGTAGGATTGTCTAACAAGCGGAAAATTTAATTTTAAACAAGGTCAAGATTCGTCTGGTATTACGTTTAAAACTGTTTTAATTGACGACTATTCATAAATGTTAACACTAGTTAATAATGCAACATGTTAACAATCATCTCATTTCCTGTATCATTGCACAAATTCGCGCTATTAATGGAGAAATAAATTATGTTTAAGAAAGCTTTGCTTGTTCTGCTTATTAGTTTAATGTCAATTGGTTCTGCACTAGCTGTAGATGCAACTTATAGGCTTAAAGCAGGAGACGCGCTCAATATTTCTGTATGGGGCGAAGAAACGTTGCAGAAGGATACCAAAGTATTGCCTGATGGCAGCATCACTTTCCCTCTTGCTGGCAGAATAGATGTGGCAGGGGCAACAGCAGCAGAAGTGGAGAAACGCGTCACAGCTAAATTGACGACTTACCTTCCTGACCCACAAGTAACTGTAGTCGTTTCAAGTACAGAAGGTAATCGCATTTTTATATTAGGTAAGGTTTTAAAGCCTGGACCAGTTCCAATGACAGGTCCAATGACTGTGATGCAGGCACTAAGCTTGACTGGTGGTTTTGATAAGTTTGCGGATTTAGGGGCTATTAAAGTGCTCAGAAACGGCAAAGATGGTCAGATTGTGCTGCCTATTGACTATAACGCGTTAATTAAAGGGCAAAAACTTGAGTCAAATATTGTCTTAAATGCGGGCGATACGATACTTGTACCATAAAAACCACATATCCAGTCTAGAGCGTTGTTTTCATGATGTTACGTAGTATAATACAAGCAAATTGATGACTGTAATTCTATAGTAAACTGATAACAAAGAGCTTAGGGGAAAGTTTTGACAGCCAAGTCTACAAAAACAAATTATCTAAATCTGACCAAGCTTGCGATTGTATGCTCATTAGCTGCTTCAAATAGTAGCAATGCTGCCGTGATCTTAGAACACAGCGGCACAGTCAGAGCTGGAACTGAATACCATAGTAATCTTCAGTTTCTAGACAGTAGTGTTGAAGAGTCTACTTACGTCTATTCACTTATACCTGAGTATAAACTTAGTGCATTAGATGATAAGAATAAATGGTTTGGCTCGCTTGGTGTTAACTTTCAAAGAGCATCGAATAAAGACGTTTTGGGTAACCGTGAGGATCCATTTGGAACGATAGGTTGGGAGAGGCTGTTTGAGAGTGGTGAGCTAAAGCTAAAAGCCGACTATACGCGACAAACTAGCCGAAATACACAATTTAATACAACAGGCGTAGTAACTCAGGATGGTACTTCTGTAACAAAGAATTATGCTGCATCTTGGGATTACTATTTATCGCAAACACTGACGCTTAACACCAATGCTCGCTATCAAGATAATACTTTTTCTGGCGTGCAAGGCTTGGGTGACTTTACGGTTGCTGATTATGGTATTGCATTAAGATACGCATACAGCCCAAGCGTAATGCCATTCGTGAGCATTTTAGCAACCGATTATAAAGCTGACGGCAATCCAGATAACTTTAACTTTAGATACCAAACCTATACTGGTGGTGTCGAGGTTAATCTTACACCACAATTCAGCTACATAGCAGACGTGGGTTTTGTGCAGTTTAACTCAACATCGAATGATGAGTTTGTTGGTAAACTAACTGCAACTTATTTAGGTGAACGCTATGATCTTTCTGGCACACTAGAAAGAACAGTGTTTCCCACTGGTTTAGGATTTGTTGATGTTGCTGAGGCATTTACATCGAAATTCAAATACAATTTGACGCCCAGAAGCTCATGGGGTGTGAATTTGGGCTTAAGAGAAAATAAATCAGGCGTAGATACGCAAGATTTAATTGGTTTTTATGATTATGAAATTACTAGCTCTTGGTTGATGCATGTTGAAGCAGGTGCGAGATATCTAAAAATAACTGGCCAAGACTCTGTAGATGATACTTCATTAGGAGTTTTCTTTACATACACTAGCCCTAAATTTTAATAACTAATAATAAATCAGGCTATGGAAAACGAATTAACCTTTAACGAATATCTAGCTATTCTCAAACGTAGATGGCGTCAAATATTGACTGCCTTCGTATTACTACTTGCTATCTCGACAGCTATTATATTCTCATTACCTTTTGTTTATAAATCAGAAGGCCATATAGCTATTGAATCGCCAGTGGTTCCTGATGAGGTCATTAAAACCACCTCGCCATCCAAATACGTTGATGAGAGTGTAGATAAAGTCAAACAAAAAGTACTGGATAAAGACAATCTAATTAAACTTAACGAAAAATATAACCTATACCCAGGGATTAAAGAAGAAAAAGAATTAGTCAAAGCTTTAATAAAAAGCATCACCTTTACCTCAGAAACTAGAGACTCATCAAGTAATACTTGGGAGAGTAAAAAAGTCACAGTAGGTTTGTTTGTTGGGTTTAAATATTCCGATCCAGAGACAACATATAAAGTTGCAAATGATATTATTAAGCAATTGATTGACGAGAACGAAAAATCAAGGACTGAGCAAGCAACTGAAACGACAAAGTTTTTGACGGATGAACTCGAAAGAATGAGAGGAGAGCTAGAAGCTGTTGAAAATAAAGTTGCAGCCTATAAGCAAAAGCATGCGAATTCTTTACCAGAGCATCAAGAGATGCACATGGCATCGCTAGAGCAATTAAGAACCGCACTAAAAGATGTTGAAAGGGAATACAAAAGTACGCAAGAAGAGCTGCGGTATTTGGATGTTGAATATACAACAACCAGTGCTTCATTAGGAGATGGAGCGGGCGGCCCTTCACAAGTTACAAAAATATCTGAGCTTGAGAAAGCACGGGCCGAACTAGATAAAGCACTGGTTCAGTATAAAGAGACGCATCCGACTGTTAAATCTCTCAAACGGAAAGTTGCATTACTTGAAAAAGCGCAGTCAGCGCCGGTTGAGGATAAACCTAAGGTTGTAAATCCACAAAACCAGTTAGCACTAGCAAAAATCAAGACAAAAATTGCAACGGCAGAAACGAGATTAGAGTCATTAGAGGCACAAAAACGCTCAATGAACAATCAGATAGCAGCTCTACAAAATCAAATCTTGCTAATCCCGCAAGTCGAGCGCGGGTTATCAACCCTACAACGGGATTACACAAATGCAAAAGCACAATATGAGGATGTGAAAGCTAAACAAATAAATGCGAAGATTGCTCAAAACCTTGCACTGGGAGATAAAGGTGAGCGCTTTATTCTTAAAGAAAGTCCAGAATATCCTAAATATAGAGAAAGCCCCAAAAGAACATTACTAATGGCTATAGCAGCAGCTGTATCGTTAGTTATCGGTTTTGTGTTTGCTATTGTAAGTGAAATGCTAGATCCAAGAGTGCGTGGTCAAGGAGCGGTGACCGCGATAATCAATACTAAACTTCTAGCAGTTATCCCATATATTGAAACGCAAGCAGAACACAACAAGAAGAGAAGAACAGTCAGGACTTTAAAAACAATATTAGTACTGATATTCATTTTGATAGCAGCTGCAGCTGTAGTTCACTTTTTTATCGCTCCATTAGACTCACTAATTGCAAGCGTGAAGTAGAGAAGATATATGGAAAAAATTAAAGCAGCAATTGCAAAAGTAAAATCTAAAAACAATAATCAAACGAAAAATACTAACACTACTAGAACGACTGCGGCAAAGACACAACGTGTTAGCCGCGATATAGGCAGTATTGATTACACGAATACAAAGGTAATACAACTAAATGCAATGCATTTAGAAAATAACCGCATTATTTCTCACTTAAATCATAATGCTAATGCAAGTATTTTCGATTCTTTAAGAACGCAAATTTTGCAAAAAATGGAAGAAAATAATTGGCAGACAATTGCTGTTGTGTCTCCAACCCCAGAATCAGGCAAGACATTAGTATCGATAAACCTAGCAATGAGCATAGCAAGACAACCGCAAAAGACCGTTGTGCTGGCTGATTTTGACTTGCGTAAACCTAAAGTTGCATCTTATTTAGGTGTCGATGTAAACAATTCGCTAAATGATTACTTAGACAATAAGATAAAGCTAGAAGATGCATTGTTTAATCCTGGCATTCAGCGGATGGTAGTACTCCCCACTATGCATTCAATTACAAATGCATCTGCAACGCTTGCATCAAGTAAGGTGTCTGATTTAATTGAAGAGTTAAAAGCACGTTACGAATCTCGAATCATTATTTTCGATTTGCCACCAATTCTCAACGTTGACGATGCTATGGTTTTGCTTCCTCAAGTTGATTGTGTGTTAATGGTCATTGCAAATGGTGTTTCAACTGAAGCAGAGATAGAAGATGCACTACATTTATTACCGAAAGAGAATGTAGTCGGTATCGTATATAACATGGCTGATTCTGAGAGCAAAGCCTATTATTATTAATAGAAACGCGAGCCATTGTTACAAACAACTCAAAGTATTAGCCCGAACCGCTTGATGCTTGCAGTAAACTGAATATATATAAATGCTTATATCTGTCATCTTAGTGAGTTATAACACAGCCCAAATGAGCGTTGATGCATTAGATTGCTTATTTCGTTCCGAAGGGGATTTTGAACTAGAAGTTTTTGTTATTGATAATGCCTCACAAGATAATTCAGTCGATCTTATCTCATCAAAATATCCTGATATCAAACTACTTAAAAATGAAACTAATGTAGGTTTCGGCCGGGCTAATAATCAAGCTTTACCATTCATTAAAGGTGACTACGTATTGCTACTGAATACCGATGCTTTCGTAGATCAGGATAGCATACAAAAATCAGTGGACTACATGAATAATAATCTACGTTGTGGTGTTCTTGGAGCTAGGCTGTTGAGTCGAAACGGTGAGTTACAACCATCATGCAGATACTTTCCATCACCATTTAATTTGTTTGCTGAGCGGACTGGTTTAAGTACTTTACTCCCAGCTATCAAGCTTGTAGACGATCCGAATTTCAATCAAGAACTAACACAAGGATGTGATTGGGTGCCAGGTTGTTATTACATGGTTAGAAAAGAAGTGGTTAATACGGTTGGCTTATTTGACCCATTATATTTTTTGTACAGTGAAGAAGTTGATCATTGTTTTTCAGTCAAAAAGGCTGGATGGGATGTTGCCTATTGTGCTGATGTTAAAGTCGTTCATATTGGTGGAGAAAGTGCAAAGTCTGTCGGCGAGATATCAATGGTAAGCCGTCAAGTACCACATCTGCAAATCGAAAGTGAGTTGCTATACTTTAGAAAAAATCATGGCATTGTTGGTATGATCTTTCATCTAATTTTGTCAAATATAGCTGACATTCTGCAAAGTATAAAAGATCTAATTCGACTGAGAGGTGTTGATAAGATCAAATACAATGTGAAACGCATTGCAGCATTCTGGCAAATACTATGTCGCACAGACTTTGCGACGCGCTCGACTAGATAATCGTACTAGGAGTGCTAAATGCTAACCAATATTCGGCAAGATTTAAAAAATTATCGAAATGATTGGGGAGCGCAAGGCTTCTGGGTGATGGTGGTCTATCGTTTTGGTCGCTGGCGATACAATGTAAAGCCTTCAATTGTAAGAAAACTCTTTTCTTTCATCTATAAGTTTTTGTATAAGCTAGTGCAAATTCTTACTGGTATAGAGTTTCCATGTGAGGTTGAAGTTGGTGAAAACTTTATTATTGATCATTTTGGTGGAATTGTGGTGAGTGGCTACGCACGGTTTGGAAATAATTGTCGCATTAGAAATGGCGTTGTTGTAGGTCTTAAAAATGTGTCTGAGCCCGTCGCCCCACATTTTGGTAATGATGTTGACATAGGGGCTGGAGCAAAAATATTAGGTCCGATTAAAATTGGAAATAATGTTCACATTGGCGCTAATGCAGTTGTCCTTAAAGATATTCCAGATAATTCAATTGCTGTAGGAGTTCCAGCAATCATAAAGCCTAAGTCATCGTGAGTAACGATATGCTTAACCAAATTGCTGTTGTTGTTATTGGAAGGAATGAGGGTCAACGTTTATTAAGTTGTTTTGCATCTTTTCTAGATAAAACAAAAAAAATTGTTTATGTCGACTCTGGTTCTACTGATGGGTCTGTTTTTGCAGCTAAAAACCTCGGCATTGAAGTAGTCAACCTCGATATGTCTGTGCCTTTTACTGCAGCACGAGCAAGAAATATTGGCTTTTATCAAGCATTAGTACTGTATCCAGATATCAAGTATGTTCAATTTATAGATGGTGATTGTCAAATATTTGAAAATTGGTTGGACAAGGCACTAGCTTTTATAGAGAAAAATAACGATATAGCTGTAGTTTGTGGCAGACGTAAAGAAATCCACCCAGACAACAGCATTTACAACATGTTGTGTGATATTGAGTGGAATACCCCTGTAGGAGAAGCAAAAGCTTGCGGAGGGGATGCTCTAATGCGGATACAAGCATTGCAATCTGTTAATGGCTACCGTGAAGATTTGATAGCAGGTGAAGAACCTGAGCTTTGTGTCAGGCTAAGAAGTTCTGGTTGGAAAATTTGGCGCATTGAAGCAGACATGACAAAGCATGATGCGAATATTACAGAGTTTAAACAGTGGTGGAAGCGATCGGTCAGAGCTGGCTATGCCTTTGCTGAAGGCGCATCTATTCATGGTGCGCCACCAGAACTGCACTGGATTGCTGAGTCTAGACGTGCTAGGGTTTGGGCTGGCGCCATACCTATAGTTATTCTAATCTGTGTGATTGTTAAGCCTCAGTCAGGTCTATACGGGCTATTGATTTATCCTATACAAATCGTAAGAATGACAATAAAAAGTCATTTACCATTCAAGAAGGCTTTCTTACATTCATCTTTTTTAATGTTGGGAAAGTTTCCAGAATTGGTCGGCCAATGTAAATATCATTGGAATCGAATAAGAAATAAAAGAAGCCAGCTTATAGAATACAAATAATTTAAGTGGATTGCTTTATTAGCAGAGGGGGGAGCTAATGGCGATAATAAACTCAAAAACAGACTTATTTCAATTAGCCAGAAAAGTCTATAAACCTTTACCACTAAAGAATATTATTTGTATCTTAAAATTCTCTTTTCTTGCTGATAAATACCAGGTTGAAATTGAGGATTTATATACCCGATTAAATACATTGAATATGAAGGTTACTCCTGAAATGCTTGGAGTTATCGAATGGCCTTACATCCATAATCAGTGGGATGTAAAAACCAAACTGGATAGAATTGCGACTCATTATGAAATACTATCAAAATCACACCCGCATTTAATGCAGATTAGCACAGTGCCATGCATTAAAGTATGTGATTTTGATAGTATTTCAAAGGGTGTATCTATTGGAATTGATTATGCAAAATGGTTTACCCGTGAAGGTGAGCTAGTCATTAATATTTTCCGTGATGATCTTAGAGTAGCAAGTATGGCGTTTACTATAGGCCTTCATCTTGATAAAGTAGTTGCTTACGTGGGCGCAGTTCAAGGAATCCATGGTGGTATTCCTGAAGAAGACTCATTGGCAATCTTTAAAACGCTAACAAAAGACTTTGCTGGATTAAGACCAAGGAGTCTTCTCTTGGAGGCTTTAAAAGTTGTTGTTAGTCAATTAGGAGCTATTAAAATACTAGGTGTTTGTGAACAAAACCGTCATCATAGGCATGTTTATTTTGGAAACGATCAGAAAACAGTGTTTAAGAATGACTACAATCTCTTTTGGGAAGAGCATGGTGGCAAATTGATTGATGATATTGGTTTCTATGAATTAGAGTTAGCCCCAGCTATCCGAGATCTTGCTATTATCGCTTCAAAGAAAAGAGGTCAGTATAGACGTCGAAACGAGTTATTGACAGACTTAAACAACAATATAAATTTATAATAAAGTTGCATGCAAATATCATATTTAATTAACCAATACCCTAAGGTCAGCCATAGCTTTATACGTCGAGAAATTCTTGCACTTGAACGGCAAGGATTCAATGTACAACGTATTGCGCAGCGAGGATGGAAAGACACCATCGTTGACAATCAAGACATGCAGGAGCGCGAGAAAACGCAGTACATCGTAAAACAAGGTGGTGTGTCGTTAATGCTATCAGCGCTTAAGGTACTTGTATCAAAACCTAAAGCTTTTTTTTCGGTGTTCTATTTAGCCATTTCAATGATAAAAGGATCGGATCGATCCGCGCTACATCATTTAATCTACTTCTTAGAAGCTTGCCAAATGCAAGAATGGTTGGCGTCTCATAAAAGCCAACACATACATGCCCATTTTGGTACTAACTCATCAGAAATTGCAATGTTTGCTGCCCAGATGGCAGGCATTCCTTATAGTTTTACCGTACATGGCCCTGAAGAATTTGATAAGCCACAAGCACTTGGTCTTAATAGGAAAATCAGACATGCTAAGTTTGTTGCTGCAATTAGCTCTTATGGCAGGAGTCAATTATATCGTTGGGCTAATTATGAAGACTGGCAAAAAATAAAAGAAGTGCATTGCGGTTTGGAGGCTGACTTCTACCTCAACAGCGAACCCATTAAGCCAAAACCTAGTTCGATGGTCTGTGTTGGTAGGATTTGTGAACAAAAAGGGCAGCTATTACTTATTGAAGCCGTAAGAAAACTACATCAAGATGGTGTTAAAATATATCTAACGTTGGCTGGTGACGGCGAAATGAGGCAAGAAGTTGAAACACTCATTAAACAATATCAATTAGAATCTTATATCAATATTACTGGCTGGATTAGTAGCGATGAAGTGAAGGCGCAAATATTGTCCGCAGAAGTGATGGTTCTACCGAGCTTTGCAGAAGGTTTGCCAGTCGTTATTATGGAGGCAATGTCTTTATACAGACCCGTTATTTCAACCTATGTTGCTGGTATACCTGAGTTAGTATCGCACAAAGAAAATGGATGGTTGTGTGCTGCAGGTGATGTTGACGGTTTGGCAAGTATGATGAGCGAGGCACTGAAAACAAATAAGACAAAGCTGAAGAAAATGTCTGAGCTAGCTTATGCAAAAGTGATTTCAAGACATAATATTGATCAAGAAGCCAGTAAGTTAGCACAACATATAAAGGCATAAATGTTACCAGCTTTACACTATATTATTTTATTTCTTATCTTGGCGCTTTTTGTTCCAGTAACCATTTTCTTGGTACAGGTCTTGGCGTCATTTTTTTCTAAAAAGAATCAATCAACTCTGTCAACTACAAATAGACCATCAATCGCAATTTTGATGCCCGCCCACAATGAAGCGCTAGTTATTGAAGAATCAATTAGAAGCATCAGTTCACAATTAAACAGTAACGACCAGTTTATTGTGGTTGCAGATAATTGCAGCGATGATACAGCTAAAATTGCCTCAAATCACGGTACTACAGTGTTAGAACGTAAAAATATGGCCGCGCGAGGTAAAGGTTATGCGCTTGATTATGGGCTTAACTATCTAAAATCCAGCCCGCCAAAAGTCGTTATTATTATTGATGCTGATTGTATAGTAGGAACAAATTCAATTGACTTGCTTGCGAAGGAATGTATTAAAACAAAAAGACCAGTGCAAGCGCTTTACTTGATGGAATCCCAACCAAACCCCAGTCTTAAAGCGCGTATAGCGACATTTGCTTGGCATGTGAAAAATAAAGTTAGGCCAATGGGCTTCCATGCCTTAGGCTTACCTTGTCAGCTAATGGGAACAGGTATGGCGTTTCAATGGGGTGATATTAATCAGGTAAGCCTTGCCTCAGGGCATATTGTTGAAGACATGAAATTGGGCGCTGACTTAGCGCAACATAATAAAGCACCTGTTTTTTTACCAATAGCTTTAGTGACTAGCATTTTCCCCCCGAGCGATAGCGCAACGAAAACACAACGTGCTAGATGGGAGCACGGCCATTTAAGTGTGATATTAAACGAATTACCCAAGTTATTGCTAAGCGCAATAAGAAGCAAAAACGTACAGATGCTAGGTATGGCATGTGATTTACTCGTGCCTCCTATCGCTATGTTAACATTATTGTCGCTGATTACACTTGTGCTAAGCATGCTGTTCGGCGATGATACTAATAGGGTATTGGCTTTCGGCTTAGTCACCAGCTTAGTTTTTAGTGTATTGACTGCATGGATTGGCTATGGAAGGCAAATTATTAGTTTTAGACAATTATGTTATGCCCCAATTTATGCATTAATGAAAATACCCTTGTATTTAAAATTCATTTTCAATCGCCAGGTAGAGTGGGTACGCTCAAAACGAGACTAGAACAGGAATGGTTTTGCAAAACAATGTAATCAGTAAACAACGTATTGAATTATTTGGCATCAAGATTGATCCAGTCACCATGAATGAAGCTATCTCTATAGTCTTTTCGTGGGTCGATTCAAATAAAAAAGACTGCAAGTTCGTTATTACGCCGAATGTTGATCATGTCGTACAAGTACAAACTAACCAAGCACTTCAGCAAGCCTATAAAAATGCATCATTAGTCGTCACGGATGGGAAACCTGTTGTCTGGGCTGCTAAGTGGCTTAATGTTGCAATACCCGAGACTGTTCCCGGCAGCGATATGATTCCCGCTATTTTTGATTATGCAGAAATGCACAATAAGCCAATCAAGGTCTTTTTGTTAGGTGCAATGCCAGGCGTTGCAGACAGAGCGAAGACATTAATACACAATCAATATTCGTCAGTAGAAGTTGTTGGCACTTTAAGTCCAGCGTTTGGTTTTGATAAAGATGCAGAAGCATCTAATAATATCTGTGAGATTGTTAATCAAACAGATGCTCAGTTATTAGTGCTAGGGTTAGGTGCGCCTAAACAGGAGTTGTGGATAGACCAATATGCCAGTCAATTGAAAGTTGATGCTGCTTTTTGTGTTGGTGCTACAATTGACTTCATGGCTGGTGAGAAACCACGAGCGCCCGTCTGGATGCGAAAAGTTGGGTTAGAATGGTTGCATCGAGCTGCCAGTGAGCCAAAAAGACTAGCAAAGCGTTATCTAGTAGATGCAATACAGTTTCCACAAATTGTTTTCAGAGAATGGCGACGCTTGAGACAAAAAAAATGATAATGATAAATATCGGGATAACATATTATGTATGAAGACTTTTATGGTTTAAAAGAGAAGCCTTTTTCTATCCAACCTGACCCAGATTTCTTGTTCTTCAGTGTCCGCCATAGCATGGCTTATGCCATGCTAGAGTATGGCATACAAAATAGAGCAGCATTTTCTGTGATATGTGGTGAAATAGGATGTGGTAAAACAACGATAGTCCGCCACTTACTTAATAACCTAGATGAGCAACTAACTGTTGGCATTGTTTATAACACACACCAAAATATTGATGATTTGCTTGGCTGGATCATGTTGGCATTCAACCAGCCTTATGAAGGAAAATCCAATTTAGCCTTATTTGATGACTTTCAGCAATTTTTAATTAATCGATACGCGGAAGACAAACGTGTAGTACTGATCATTGACGAAGCGCAAAATTTGACGCCTGGTGCACTTGAGTCACTAAGAATGTTGTCTAACATTAATGCTGATAAAGACCAGTTGTTACAAATTATTTTGGTAGGTCAGCCTCAGCTCAGAGATTTGTTGCGCAAGCCTGAATTAGAACAATTTTACCAACGCGTTTCTGTAGACTTCTTCATCCCGCCGCTACAACCATTTGAAGTGGATAAATATATACAGCATCGCTTGCATATTGCAGGTAGAGATGAAAAGCTATTTACACCAGGCGCTACGAGACTTATAGCAGAAGCCTCTAGGGGCATCCCCAGAAGCATCAATATTTTATGTGATACATGCTTGGTATATGGGTTTTCGACAGGTACAGATAAACTTGATATCAATATTGTGCGTGAGGTAATAAAAGACCGAGCCGAGTTTGGTGTTTTCAGTGATTATAAAACTGACTCATAACCACTTTATTGCAAATAGCTAACTTTCTTACAATGAAAAAAATTCTGGTCACTGGTGGTGCAGGTTATATTGGATCACATACATGTTTAGAGCTGCTCAATGCAGGTTTTGAAGTTGTTATATTTGATAACTTTTGTAATAGTAAAGAAGAAGCCATTAAGCGTGTTCAATCAATCACTGGCAAGCCTGTGACGCTTGTAAAAGGTGATGTCAGAAATAGACAAGATCTACAAGCTGTTTTTTCTGAACATGAAATTCATGCAGTTATTCACTTTGCCGGATTAAAAGCTGTTGGCGAATCTGTAGCAAAACCGCTTTATTATTATGAAAATAATGTCATGGGCAGTCTGATATTGCTAGAGGTAATGCGAGAGTTTAATGTAAAAAATATTGTGTTTAGCTCATCAGCAACTGTATACGGGTTTTCAGACACTAAACCAATCCCTGAAAGCGCACCATTGAGTCCATTTAATCCTTACGGCCACTCAAAACGCATGGTGGAACTAATGCTGGAAGATCTTAGCGTTGCCGATAAGAATTGGAATATCGCATTATTGCGTTATTTTAATCCTGTTGGTGCACATCCTAGCGGTGAAATTGGAGAAGACCCGAATGGGATCCCCAATAATTTAATGCCTTATGTATCACAAGTTGCCATTGGTAAATTAGAGTGCCTGAGCATTTATGGCAATGATTACCCAACAAAAGACGGTACTGGTGTTAGAGATTATATTCACGTTGTTGATCTGGCACTGGGGCACGTTGCGGCACTAAACGCGCTTAATCGTAAATGCGGTCTATTAACAGTTAATTTAGGTGCTGGACGTGGCTATAGTGTACTTGATCTTGTGACTACATTTGAACATGTCAACAACATCAAGATACCATATAAAATAGTAGATAGAAGAGCAGGGGATATTGCTATTTATTTTGCGGACGCTA
>JBNLAC010000033.1:22412-25279 GCA_050301935.1 Methylophilaceae bacterium
TATTTGCCGAGACTCATGGCATTGGCAATCAAAAAATCCGCAAGGTTATCAATAAATGTTCTTGTTCAATTGTTTTGGGGTGTTTCAGCATTCGCTTGCTGCCAGTTGAATTTCTTTTTGTATTTTGCGTTAATCACTCTTGCATAAGCGTATAGAATCCCAGCGAGCGAATAGATAATTGTTGGTATAGCACCAATACTACTCGTTGAGAAAATGGCCACCATTACTGCTAGCATGGTAGCAATCAGAGCAGAGCCACAACGGTATTCATCACTACTTTTATCCTTTATTTTCCTTCTTGATCTAAAAACCCGCCATATTGCCAGTAAGAAAAAGCCAACATATAACATCAGCGCTGGTATGCCAAATCCTAAAACAATGTTCAGATAGGAGTTAACAATATCAACAATCCCTTCACCTTGTACCATATCCTCCATTTCTGGCTCTAAAGATGGCTCATCCACACCAAATAAGGGCTTGCGGGCTACTATTTGCAGACCTTTCTCAAATAAGACCTCACGATAGTCCACATTAAATTGATCAACCTTTCCAATAAATGGGAGAGAGTTAATTAACTTTTCGCCTCCTGGAAGAAAGGGAAGTGATATGGCCGCAATGACAGAAAACATAAGAGCCACTGTCATATTCCTCAGCATTTTTGGTCCAATTGCAATGTAGATAAAACACAAGATAGCTGTAGAGACCCATGCACCCCTAGATAATGGTGCAAACAAGCCACCTAATATAGCTAGCCAGCACAATCTGCGTATCCACTTGTTCTTTATTAGTGGTGCTACGAATATATATAGTCCTACTATAATCATCATTAATAAGCCTAAGATTAATGGGTGGCCCAGTGATGACAACGCTCTAAGATTGGTGCCACGGCCTAGATAACTACCTAAATTAAAGCTTGCATGTAATGCATTCGGTAGAGGATTGTAGAGTAGCCAACGATCAAAAGATTCGAATATAGCCAAAGAGCCTGCAATTAGGCCAGCGAAGGTGAAAGCCGTAATGACAACTTTTAGTTGATCAAAGTCTTTAATACGACTGGCTACAAAGTATGGTAGGAAAATGGCAAGGAAATAGCCTATACCGGTCCTTCCTGCATCGGTGAATGTAGTGCCACGCATCTCAAGTATAGTCATCAGCGTAAATAATATTGCAAGAATCCAGTCTGGTGCCATACTACCGAAACCTGGCGCATCTCTTCGATACTTTACCCTTAGAAACATTGGCAAAAGAATGACAATAGACAGCACAACAACATAGTCAACGTAGAATAATGGCCCCATCCTGACCGAGATGACAGGGACAGCAAATAAAATGGCATAAAAAAAGGCAAGTCGATTTTCTACTTTTTTGATGACATAGTTAACATATAACCCCGTAGCAAATATATACACCCAGAAATTGCTTGCTAGAAAGGCAATTAACGTAATGATGATCCAAGAGTTGCGCCATAGTATAAACTCTTGAGGCGGGACTATTTGTTCAATATGTTTTTTTGCAACCACAAAGATTGCTGTTGCTATGGTCAAAATAATGACCAGAGTAGCTATATGTTCAGGCATGGTTATGTGTGTTTGATAGTTTGATTTTTTGTTTTACGAATGAATCTACTGCTTATTATACGTTTTTCTCACTCCAATCAGTTGGATACTTAGCGATAATTAAATGCTTTAAGTAAAGCTTAGTATACAATACATATATATAAGCATTGCCGCAATATCAACCCGTCAGAGTAGTGCTAATACCCATTAGGGGCACATTCTAAGTGATGTGTTTATGATACTATCCATGCTTAATTGATTTGCAGAAAGCCTTTTTTAATTAATGAAGACAAAACATAGTCGAAAACACGTTATTTGGTCTAGTGTGTGGGTATTTGGAGGGCAGATAGCAGGTCAAGTGCTTAGATTAGTGAGCAACCTGATTATGACAAGGTTGCTAGTGCCAGAAATGTTTGGTGTGATGGCTGTCGCCAACACTGTCATTATCGGTTTAGCCTTATGTTCATATATTGGTCTGCATCATAATATTATTCAAAGCAGCAGGGGGGATGACCCTGACTTTCTCAATACTGCTTGGACCATGCAAGTGGCAAGAGGCATTATATTGTGGGCAATAGCGCTTTTGATTGCTTTTGGCCTATATTACAGTAATCAGATGGGCATGTTAGCTGAAGGCAGTGTTTATGCACAGCCTATTTTGCCAATTATCATCGCAGTGCTTGCTTTTACACCTTTATTGTCAGGATTTGAATCAACGAAACTTGCACAAGCCAGTCGTCATATGCAAGTAAGCCGCCTAGCTATCATCGAATTAAGTTGCCAGTTAATTGGTTTGGTGAGTATGGTTATTTTTGCAATCATCGAAAAATCGATATGGGCGCTTGTACTGGGCTCAATGTTGACGGCTTTTTCAAAAGTCATTTTAGGTTACGTCGCGCTTGAAGGGCCTCGTAATTATTTTAAATGGGAAACAAAAGCAGCAAGTGACTTATTCCATTTTGGTAAATGGATTTTGCTGACAACAATTATGGGGTTTTTTGTTAAAAATGGCGACAAACTTATTTTAGGTGCACTGATTACACCGCAAGTACTAGGTGTTTACAGTATTGCGGCATTCATGACGACAGCACTACAAGATGTCTTATATCGATGGGGAGGCGCCGTTCCTTTACCAGTCTTAAGTCGCGTTTATCGCGAGGGCGACAATAAAGCGCTAGCAGATGCTTACTATCGGTTTAGTTTTCCATTTAATCTCGCCACACTCTTTTTAGCAGGCTTTCTCTATTATGCAGGCTATGTAGTTATTGATATTCTCTATGACAGCCGCTACATTGAAGCAGGGCGAATGAT
>JBNLAC010000033.1:25289-28436 GCA_050301935.1 Methylophilaceae bacterium
CAATTGCATTAATAGGAGCAAGAGCCGTTCTGGCTGAACAATTATTTGTTGCCATTGGCAAGCCAAAATTGTCTGTGCCGATGAATGTATTGCAACTGGTCGTGTTATTTGGTGGGGTTCCACCCGCTTATCATTATTATGGAATCTACGGTGCTATATTGGTCATAGCGTTCACGGTCTTATTAACACTACCTGTTATTTGGTATTTTTTAAGTCGATATGGTGTGTTAAATTGGAAAAAAGAATTGATAACCTTACCTGCACTGCCTTTGGGTTATGGAGCGTCAGTATTATTTGTTATATTATATGAGTACATTAAATCAAGTTTAGGCTTAAGTTAGTTGGGGACTAAATGGCTGAAGAGAAAAGAAAAAAAGAATCGGTTGCAGCAATTGTATTAGCATTTTCAAGAGCGGAAGAGCTAAAAAATGTTGTTCACAATCTTAAAAATCAAACACAAAAAATAGACGAAGTTATTGTTGTTTTTCAAGGGACAAGCCCTGAAATTCTAGCCTGGCTAAAAGAGCAAACTGGAATCACTTTAGTTCATCAAGGCAACCTTGGCACTGCCGGTGGATTCACCTCAGCTATCAAACTAGCTATCAAAAAAGGCCATGATTGGACATGGCTGTTTGATGATGATGCAGTTCCAGAACTTAACGCATTTGAAGAAATGGCAAAATGTAGGCATTTTGACTCCAAAAAGACTGGTTATTTAGCGTCAGTCGTCGTTAGACCTGATCGCAGTGTTTACATGTCACCTGTGGCTGTTGAGCATAACCAATGGTATGACACAGTGCTAGAAGACGCCTGTGTGCCAGTAATGTCGGCCACATGGATAGGGTGCTTAGTATCCATGCAATCCATTAGGGATTTTGGGCTGCCGATGGAAGCATACTTTATGTATGATGAAGATGCTGAATATACTTCGCGCGTTTCGCGTGAGCGTAAAAGCTATTGCGTCTTAAAAAGTATAACGGTACATCATCAAAAAGGTTATTTCGATCCATTTAATAACAAAGTTGACATGTTCAAGCATGGCTTATACGTTAGAAATCATTTTGCTACGATTCGATTAGAACCTAAGCCTTTTTGGAAAAAAACATTGAAAATATGGCATTGGTTTTTCAAAAATGCGATTGAAATTGTTACAAGAAAAGTACCCTTTAAAACTATTGTCCCATTATTTAAAGGACTACTATTCTTCAGACCAAAAATTCAATATTTAAATCAGTAAATTTATCCCGATAATTAATTATGAGTTTTATAGAGAGCCTATAAGCATGCATGTTGCATCTTTTTTTCCAGTTCACTTCTCGAATAGCGGGATTGGTTACTGCGCCATAGAGATCATTGAAGCAATGGAAGCAAGCGGTGTCGATGGTTCTATGATGGCGACTGCATCAAATAGAGATTTTAACTATCGCTTCTACAAAGATGCCATTCCATCATTATTAAATCCAATTGCTTATAGACTTCTGACACAAAATGCCAGAAATAAAATTGCTGAATGGCGTTTTTTGCAATCATTGGATAAAGAAGAATTTGTCCATTTTTGGTCATCTGACGTCTCTCTATCTTTGTATAAAAAAGTGCGTGAAAGAGGGCATCGCATTATTATTGAACAAGTAAATACCTCTAAAGTCTATAGAAAAGAAATTTTAGAGGCTGAATATGCACGTATTGGTCTTACTCCTAAAGATAGCGAAACAGCAGAAGCAATTGCACATGAAATTGCTATGTTTGAGCAAGCAAGCTTTATATACTCATGCAGTCCTGCCGTTCAAAAGTCTCTTTTTGTGGCTGGTGTGCCTGCTGAAAAACTAATTCACACCAGTTATGGCTTAAGAGAAAGTGATATATTAACTAGCCAGGACATTGAAGCTAGAAACAAACATAAAGAATTTACAGCGATATTTGTCGGATCAATAGGTGTACGTAAAGGTGCACATTTGCTTGTCAAATATTGGTGCGAATCAAATATCAAAGGCAAATTAAAACTAGTTGGCAATATTGATGAAGAAATCAAACCAATTCTCAAGCCATATCTGGAAAGAGATGATATTGAACACGTGCCTTTTGTAAAAGACTTGCGTGATATTTATAAAGAGGCAGATGTCTTTATGTTACCAACGCTAGAAGAAGGTAGTCCTTTAGTAACTTATTTAGCATTAGGCGCTGGTTTACCATCAATTGTTTCACCTATGGGTAGTGGGGGCATTATCGATGACGGCGTAGATGGCACAGTTATTGATCCACATAACACAGAAGGCTGGATACAGGCATTACAACAGTTATCCCAAGATACTGACTTACGTAAGCAGTTAGGTCAAAATGCCTACAAGAAAGCACCTGAATACGTATGGTCTGAAGTTGGGCGAAAGCGTGCGGAAGCATTGCTAGCAAGAGCTTAACTTAAATCATTACTCATCACATTAACGACTTGCTTTGCTACATAAGGCAGAATATAGTTGTACTCACCTCTGACATAAATAACTGCTTCCGGGCGATTATTCAAGTATATTAAAACTCATGACCAAACATAAAAATTCAAGACGTAATAACGACCCATACGCAAAACGCGAAGCATCACAATATGAAACGCCGTTGCCAAGTAGAGAGCTCATTCTAAAAATACTCGCCGAACAGGGTGTGCCGATGGCTATAGAGCCATTATATGAAATACTCGAAATTGCAGAAGACGAGCAAGAAATTTTTTCACGACGCATCAATGCGATGGAGCGTGATGGTCAGATTATGCGTAACCGTAAAGGCTTATTGTGCTTGCCAGAAAAAATAGAGGCAATTGCCGGTGTTGTGCAAGGACATCCAGATGGGTTTGGCTTTCTGATACCAGATGATAAAGAAAAGCATCCAGATGATTTATTTCTTTCTAATAAGGAAATGCAACAAGTCATGCATGGTGACCGTGCCATGGTACGTGTATCTGGACTTGATCGTAAAGGCCGACCAGAGGGTAAAATAGTTGAGGTGCTAGATCGCGCAAATGACACAATTGTTGGGCGCGTGATGCAAGGTCATGGCGTGACTATTGTGGCAGCCGAAGATAAACGTATTAATCAGGATATACTAATCCCTTACCACCTAGACATGGGCGCTAAAGTTGGACAAGTTGTGATTGTCCAA
>JBNLAC010000034.1:0-26776 GCA_050301935.1 Methylophilaceae bacterium
TCAAACAATTCAATCGCACAAACCATTACCTAAAGATGTTGGTGAAAGTACGCTAGCAAGACTGGCACGCTATGAACGAGCAGAAGGTGAAAATTTAATGCAGGTGCGCTTGGATATGCGTCAAGTGATGCAAGAGAACTGTGGTGTTTTCCGATTCCCTGATTTGCTAGCAAAAGGTGTTGAAGAAATTAATGCAGTAGCAGAGCGTGTAGCTAATGTTGTGATAAAAGACAAAAGTAAGGTGTTCAACACAGCACGGATTGAAGCACTGGAATTGGATAATCTAATAGAGGTTGCGTTAGCAACCATGCACGCAGCCAATAACCGTAAAGAGAGTCGTGGTGCACATGCACGTGAAGACTTTGAAGAGCGAGATGACACAAACTGGTTAACGCACTCACTATATTATCGTGAAAACCATCAGCTTAAATATAAGCCAGTGCAATTACAGCCACTAACGGTGCCTTCTTTTGAGCCTAAAGCGAGGGTTTATTAAACATGAAGTTATCTATTTATCGATTTAATCCTGATATAGACAAAAAGCCTTACATGCAGGACTACGAGGTTGAATTGCAAGAGGGCGATCATATGCTGTTGGATGCATTGCTAAGGGTTAAACATCAAGATCCAAGCTTAAGCTTGCGTAAGTCATGCCGAGAAGGTGTCTGTGGTAGTGATGCGCTCAATATTAATGGCAAAAATGGACTGGCTTGCATCACTCGGATTGTAGATTTAGCTGAGCCTGTAGTGGTGCGACCATTACCAGGTATGCCTGTCATACGAGATTTGGTTGTGGATATGACACAGTTTTATGAGCATTACAACTCGGTTAAGCCTTATTTGCAAAACAATGATCCATTGCCAGAGACTGAGCGGCTTCAAAGCCCTGAGGATAGAGCAAAGCTTGATGGCTTGTATGAGTGTATTCTATGCGGTGCTTGTACGACTTCTTGTCCAAGCTTTTGGTGGAATCCAGATAAATTTGTCGGCCCAGCGGGCTTGCTACAGGCTTATCGATTTATTGTCGATTCAAGAGATCAAGCTGAAGAGGAGCGTTTAGAAAACCTAGAAGACCCTTATCGGTTATACCGTTGCCACAATATTATGAATTGTGTCGAAGTTTGCCCTAAAAAGCTTAACCCCAATGATGCAATATCAAAAATTAAAGACTTAAAAATAGAGCGAGCAAAAGAGAAAAAATCGAAAAAGCTCTTTTCAATTAAACCGTTATAAGGTGTTGATAATGATTAATGCTGAAGTGTTAGAGGATGCAGAACAACGAAGATTAGCTTGGCGTTGCCGAAGAGGGATGTTAGAGCTTGATATCGTTTTACAGCGGTTTGTAAAAGAAAAGTTTAGCTCACTTTCAATTGATGAACTTGAAGTGTTTGATGGGTTGCTAGACCTTCCAGATAATGAGTTTTGGGCATTAATAAATGATAACAAAGTGCACCAAGACAAGCATTTGAACCATATTCTTTCCATGTTGAATGCATCTAGCAGACTTGTTTTAAAGGATTTTTAATGACTGAACAGCAAGATAAAAAATCACTAGGTAATTACTGGCCAGGCATCCAGCTTTATTATCCACCAATAAAATACGCACCAAGTTTGGGTATTTATGAGGATATGGAGCAGGCATCAGCGCGCATGAAAAAGCATGCGCATTTTACCAATGCTCATACCTTAATATTCGACTTGGAAGATGGATGTCGTCAAAAGGAGATGAGCCGAGATTTACTGCGTCAAGAATTACCATTGCTTCGCAAAATGAATGCGAGAGTGACGATAGCAATCCGTGTTAATTCATTCAGAACCGCTGAGTATGATGAGGATATGAAGTTAGTGCGAGATATGGGCGACTTTATCGATGTTGTCATGCTCGCAAAAGCAGGTGAGGCCTACGGTGCAGCAGAAGTCAGAGACTTATCCAGCTTATTATTGGAAGTTAATGAAAAAATCACGATACAGCCAATTATTGAGCACCCAAAATCACTCAGAATTGCACCAGAACTCATGCAGTATGAAACGGTTGAACATGTAGTATTTGGGATTCACGACTTCTCAAAAGCCATGGGCATTCAAATCACGCCTGAAAACTGGATTGCAGAGTTGCAATATTATATGCACTCTTTGCTCTTTGAATCTCGAATAGCGGGTGTAGGCGTCATTGGCGGTGTAGAGACCTTAATTGGCACCAATATCATGCCTGATAAGTTCGTTGAACCACATGATGTTCGTCGTTGGCTGGACCTGCATGGTGATGATCAAGCGCGCACTGTTTATAAACATGCATGTGAAGAGGCTGCGATGGGTTTGACTGGTAAACAAACGATTCATCCTGGGCACATACACCTCTGTAAAACGGCCTATACTCCGTCACCGACTGAGATTAACAAGAAAGTCAATATTCTAAAAGCAGCCATAGAAGCTGATGCGTTATTAGGAGGGGCAATCAAGTTTGAGGGGGAAATGCTTGACCCGCCGATGTTTGGTAAAGCATTACAAACATTGTTAAGAGCACATGCATTACGCGCACTGAAGAAGAGTGACACAGAGTTTGCGCTGGAAGTGCTTGAAATGTTGCCTGAACAGGTAATCCGTCAAAACTGGCCTTATGGAATTTTATTATGATGCAAGAAGCTTTTGAAAAATGGGAATGGAATATTCCAAAATACTTTAATATTGGTGCAGCTTGTGCTGACAGTCACCTTAACACGCCTTTAGCTGATGCCTTAGCTATGATTGTTGAGGATGATGCATTAGGAACTGATACGATAAGCTTTAATGGCTTATCGCAGCGAACAAGTCAATTTGCACAATTGCTGCGAGATTTGCAATTGCAAAAAGGTGACCGAGTGCTAGTCAGGTTGCCAAATAGCTTGGCTTATCCAATAGCGTTTCTAGGCACAATGAAAATGGGTGCCATCGCAGTGCCTACTTCTACGTTGCTTACAGCGGAAGAGGTGGCCTATTTAGCAAAAGATTCTGGTGCATCTGTACTGGTGACTGATGCCAAAGCATGGTATGCGATGGCGGATGAAATCAAACAGAATATTGCGCAAACGCCAAATTTGAAGCATGTTATTTTGACACAAACAGAGACTGTGAATACGGATGACCATTTAAACATCATCAGTTTCAATGCATCACTGGATGCGATAACCAGCTTTGAGCCAGTCGAGCAGACATTAGCTGATGACCCTGCCTATCTGGTGTATACATCCGGGACTACGGGCTATCCGAAAGGTGTTTTACACGCACATCGTGCAATATTAGGCAGGCAGCCAGCGGCTAAATACTGGTTCAATTATGCGAGCGATCAGCAAGATCGAATTATGCATTCTGGTAAGTTTAATTGGACTTATGTACTAGGATCTGGCTTGATGGATCCATTGTATCTTGGTAAAACAGTGATCGTGCATGAAGGGAAAAACGATGCACAAAAATGGCTGGACTTGATAGATAAACATCAGGCGACAATTTTTATTGGTGTGCCGACAATATATCGCCAAATACTTCAAAAGACAGATGCAACAAAAGCGAATTTACCAACGATTCGTCATTATATGAGTGCAGGTGAACATTTGTCAGATGAGGTGCTCACCCAATGGAAGGATCGGTTTGGTTTGGATATATACGAAGCAGTGGGGATGAGTGAATTTTCGTATTACCTTTCGCAAAGTATTTATCGCCCGATTCGTCCAGGCTCGGCAGGTTTTGCGCAGCCTGGCCATGATATTAAATTGCTCAACCCAGAAACGTTAGAAGAAGTACCTGCATGTGAAGAGGGGATGATTAGTATTCCATTGACTGACCCAGGTGTATTTTTACGTTACTGGAATTTAGATGATGAAACAGCAAAATATAAGCATGATGGCTACTTTTTCACTGGAGATTATGCAAAATATGATGAAGATGGCTACATTTGGTTTTTAGGACGTAAAGACGACATCATTAAAAGTTTTGGCTATCGCGTTTCACCCTATGAAATTGAGCGCGTATACAAAGGCCATCCAGACGTCGCTGATTGTGCTGCGATAGGTGAGGAACTGGAAAAGGACAAAGTGCTGGTTGCATGTTATGCAATTTTGAAACCAAACGCGCAAACCACACCAAATGATTTAATTGATTTTGGTAAGCAGCATCTTGCAGCTTATAAAGTCCCTAAAGTTGTTTATTTTGCTGAGGATTTTCCGCGTACTAAAAACGGTAAAATTTTACGCAAAAATATCACACCTGAAATCGCCACGGCAAAGAGCCATAGATAAAAAGCGGCAGATTAAGTAATGACACAGATGACAAGCGAGATTAAAAAAGCAGATTTTATACAGAGTATTGCAGATGCTTTGCAATTTATCTCATATTATCACCCAGAAGATTATATCCAAGCCCTGGCTGAGGCGTATAAGGTGGAAGAGTCACCTGCGGCAAAAGACGCTATAGCGCAAATACTAACTAACTCACGCATGTGCGCTGAGGGTAAGCGTCCGATTTGCCAAGATACTGGCATTGTTGTTGCTTTTGTCAAAGTAGGAATGGACGTGCAATGGGTGTCGAATGCGGAAAATTTCAATTTAGACATTGAACAGATGGTGAATGAAGGTGTTCGACGTGCGTATTTGTTACCAGAGAATAAACTACGCGCCTCAATAGTAAGTAACCCAGCGGGTAAGCGCGTTAATACTCGCGATAATACGCCAGCTGTTGTGCATATTTCGCTTGTAACTGGTAATAAGGTAGAAGTAAAAATTGCTGCTAAAGGTGGCGGTTCCGAGAATAAAGCAAAGTTTGTAATGTTGAACCCTAATGAAAGTATCGTTGACTGGGTGCTTGATGTAGTGCCCCAAATGGGTGCAGGCTGGTGCCCGCCAGGTATGTTAGGTATCGGAATTGGTGGTAGTGCCGAAAAGGCAATGCTAATGGCTAAAGACTCACTAATGGAGCCGATTGATATGCACATATTGAAGAAAAATGGTGCAAAGAATCGTGTAGAAGAGTTGCGTTTGGAAATTTATGAAAAGGTGAATGCCCTAGGTATTGGCGCGCAAGGATTAGGTGGATTGACAACCGTATTAGATGTCAAGATATTGGACTATCCAACACATGCAGCAAGTTTGCCTGTAGCTATTATTCCGAATTGTGCTGCAACTAGACACGCTGATTTTGTATTAGATGGCAGTGGAGTAGCAGTACTGACGCCACCTGATTTAAAGCATTACCCTGATGTGCATTGGTCGCCAGATGCCAACGCAAAACGCGTTGATCTAAACACCCTCACAAAAGAGGATACGAAAACATGGCAGGCAGGACAAACTTTGTTGTTATCAGGTAAATTACTAACAGGACGAGATGCTGCACACAAACGGATAGCGGCGATGTTAGAAAAAGGGGAGTCCTTACCTGTTGATTTCACGAACAGGTTTATTTATTACGTTGGCCCTGTTGATGCAGTACGTGATGAAGCAGTTGGTCCAGCTGGACCAACAACAGCAACCCGAATGGACAGTTATAGTGACGTGATGCTCAATACTGGGTTACTTGGTTCTATTGGTAAAGCAGAAAGGGGCCCAGCAGCAGTAGATTCAATAGCGAAGCATGAGTCTGTCTATTTAATGGCCGTAGGTGGTGCTGCTTATTTAGTAAGTAAAGCGATTAAACAAGCAAAAGTATTGGCTTTTGAAGATTTAGGCATGGAAGCTATTTATGAGTTTGAAGTAGTCGATATGCCAGTTACTGTTGCGGTGAGTGCTGATGGTGAATCTGTACACCAAACTGGCCCTGCATTATGGAAAGAAAAAATTGCGCATAAAAGTATTGATATTGTACCAGTCGATTCATAAATGGATTGAAAGCATAATTAAGTGCTATTAGTCACAATCTGTGCGCATAAAATGGATTAATCTCAATCAAAATGTTAGTATGAATTGAGGTGAAAACATGCAAAAAAGATGGCTTTATACAATATTAATCGTAACACTGACATGCACGATGCAGTCAGTAGGCGCCATTGAATTATTGGACTATCTGACTGACAAGGATGGACACTATGTTGGCCCAACCGTTGAGGACAACGTAGCTAAAATGGATACTGACAAAAACGGCTTTGCAGACGTCTACGAGGTGCGTGCTTTTTTGGAGTTAAAGCATGGTGCTGGATATCAAAAAGCCATATTGGATAAGTGGGAAGTATTGGCAAATAGCAAAAGTTGTGGAACATCCTTTGCTGAAGAATTAACAGAATAAATAGATAGAAATTTTAAAAACATCAAGTTAGGAAAAAAGATAAATCGTATGATAAAAGAATATTTAGCACATGTAGAAGAACGCAAATCGCAGAACTTACCACCACTACCTCTGACTGCAGAGCAAGTGGCTACACTAGTTGAGTTGCTAAAAAACCCACCTGCAGGTGAAGATGAATTATTACTTGAGTTGCTAGAAAATCGCATCCCAGCTGGTGTTGACCAGTCTGCGTATGTCAAAGCCGCATTTCTTGCCGATATTGCTAAGGGCGAAGCAACTTCACCTCTAGTGAGTGCTGAGAAAGCAGTTGCATTGTTGGGGACTATGTTAGGTGGGTATAACGTTCTCGCATTGGTCGAAATGCTTGACACGCCAATGGCCGAGCATGCTGTTAAAGCATTATCAAAAACGATTTTAATGTACGATGCATTTTATGATGTAGAAGCCAAAATGAAAGCTGGAAACCAGCATGCAAAAGCATTAATTGAGTCATGGGCTAATGCTGAATGGTTTACTGCCAAACCTGCAGTGCCTGAAGAGATTAAAGTGATTGTCTTTAAAGTCGATGGGGAAACCAATACGGATGATCTGAGTCCCGCTCAGGAAGCATGGAGTCGACCAGATATTCCTTTGCACGCTAACGCAATGTTAGTAAGTAAAATGCCTGATGGTATAGACACGATTGCAAGATTAAAAGAAAAAGGTTTGCCATTAGCTTATGTGGGTGATGTTGTGGGTACAGGGTCATCACGTAAATCAGCGATTAATTCCGTGCAATGGTGGATGGGTAGAGATATCCCACACATTCCTAACAAGCGAACAGGCGGTGTTGTGATTGGAAATAAAATTGCCCCAATTTTCTTTAATACTGCAGAAGATTCAGGTGCATTTCCAATCGAATGTGACGTCGATAAGATGAACATGGGCGATGTGATTACTATCAAGCCCTATGAAGGAAAAATTCTGGATGAATCAGGTACTGTCATATCAGAATTTAAGTTGAATCCAGTCACGATTGCGGATGAAGTAAGAGCTGGCGGTCGTATCCCGCTTATTATTGGTAGAGGATTAACTGCAAATGCACGTAAGGCATTAGGCATGGGTGATACCAATATATTCACAAAAGCAGTGCCAGCAGCTGATACAGGCAAAGGCTATACCTTGGCACAAAAAATGGTCGGACGCGCCTGTGGTTTACCAGAAGGTCAAGGTGTGCGCGCAGGGACTTATTGTGAGCCTAAAGCAACTACCGTTGGGTCACAGGACACAACTGGTGGTATGACCCGCGATGAGCTAAAGGAATTAGCTTGCTTGGGATTTAGTAGTGATTTAGTGATGCAAAGCTTTTGTCATACTGCAGCATATCCAAAACCAGTAGACATCAATTTACAGCATACCTTACCAGAGTTTATATCTAGTCGCGGTGGGGTAACGCTAAAACCAGGTGATGGCATTATTCACTCTTGGCTCAATCGTATGATTCTGCCAGACACCGTGGGTACTGGTGGTGACTCCCATACACGTTTCCCAATTGGTATCTCATTCCCAGCTGGTTCAGGTTTGGTTGCATTTGCAGCTGCAACAGGTGCAATGCCACTTGATATGCCAGAATCTGTGTTAGTCCGATTCAAAGGTGAAATGCAGCCGGGGATTACCTTACGTGATTTGGTTAATGCCATTCCCTACGCAGCAATTCAAGAGGGTACATTAACAGTTGCTAAACAAGGCAAAAAAAATATTTTTAATGGCCGCGTTTTAGAGATAGAAGGATTACCTGATTTAAAAGTCGAGCAAGCATTTGAACTGTCTGATGCCTCTGCTGAACGTTCTGCCAATGGCTGCACGGTGCAATTGGGTGAGGCATCAGTTAAAGAGTTCTTGCAATCGAACATTGTTTTACTACAAAACATGATTGATAGTGGTTATCAAGATGCACGTACGCTGCAGCGCCGTATTGAGAGTATGCAAGCATGGTTAGCAGAACCTAAATTGATGAAAGCGGATGCTGATGCTGAGTATGCACATGTGATCGAAATTGACTTGGCTACAATTACAGAGCCATTGGTCGCGTGCCCAAATGATCCTGATGATGTTAAAAAATTATCAGAGGTACAGGGCGATAAAATCGATGAAGTGTTTATTGGTAGTTGCATGACGAATATTGGGCATTATCGTGCGGCAGCTAAAGTATTAGATGGTTTGGGTAATATCCCTACCCGTTTATGGATTGCTCCACCTACGCGTATGGATGAAGCCCAGTTAAGAGATGAGGGCGTTTACTCTGTGTTTGGTAAGGCAGGTGCTAGAACTGAAGTGCCAGGTTGTTCACTCTGTATGGGTAATCAAGCGAGAGTGGAAGATAAAGCCACTGTTTTCTCCACCTCAACGCGTAATTTTGATAACCGTATGGGAAGGGACGCTCGCGTGTATCTTGGCTCAGCAGAGCTGGCGGCCGTATGTGCTAAATTAGGCAGGATGCCAACACCTTCAGAGTATTTAGAGACTGTTGGCAACAAATTAGAGGATGTTGCAAATATCTATAAATATTTAAACTTTGATCAAATGACAGAATATAAAGCTGCGTTAGACACTCTAACGAATGGTAAAAAAGTAATTCCTATTACTGAAACCGTTCAATAGGCATAGTCTTAAGAACAGAAGCCGCAAATGCGGCTTTTGTTTTATGTAGAAGATGACATATTAAGGAATGAGGTAGATCATGGAACCAGACTTTTGGCACCAAAAATGGGAAGCCAATGTAATTGGCTTTCACAAGGATGAGGCAAATCCTCTGTTGGTGAGTAATATTGAGGCATTAGTGCTATCAAAGGGAAGTCGAGTGTTTGTGCCGTTATGTGGTAAAACCCTAGATATTGAGTGGCTGATGTCTCAGGGACATCGTGTTGCTGGTGTTGAGTTGAGTGTTATCGCAGTTAATCAGCTGTTTGAAGGTTTGCAGCTAGAACCAAATATTACCGAGATAGGTAAACTGACGCGTTATAGCGCTGATGATATTGATGTTTATGTAGGTGATATCTTTGACTTAACAAAAACAGAGTTGGGAGATGTTGATGCAATTTATGATCGGGCAGCATTCGTTGCATTACCTGCTGATATGCGAAAGCGCTATAGTAAGCATGTCATCACAATAACAGATGGTGCACCACAGTTACTGGTCACTTTTGAGTATGATCAAAGCGTGATGAATGGTCCTCCATTCTCAACGACCAATTTAGAAATTAACCAACATTATCAAGACGCTTATGATTTAACGTTACTGACAACAGAAGTTGTGGAAGGTGGGCTGAAGGGGCATTGCGAAGCCGTAGAAAATGTTTGGTTGTTAAAAAAATCCTTAAAAAAACGTGTTTTTGATGACAAACTCATTCAGCCGCCACAACATGGACGCTGGAAGATCATGCTACCGATTTTATTGTTACTTTGTATAGTAGCCGTGCTTGCCTATTATTTTAATTGGGACGCTAAACTAACTGCTGGTGGGGCTGTTCTGGTTGGTTTTTATTCAGGTTTGGTCACTTGGATATTAGGTATCATTACATTGATACCAATTATTGGACCTATTTTGGTCAAAGTGCTGACCATGTCTTTTATTTGGTTGCTTAATGCAATTGGTTATGTCGTGGCCTATGTTGCAATTAAACGAGGGTACTCCAAAGATGTACTGACTTATCGCGGACTGACAATCGCGCTAATTGTAGGCTTGGTGATTGGGTATGTATTAGGTAGCTTATAATAAACTTATAGTATAAAGAAGAGTAAAGCATGTTGTTGTCGATAGTAATGATTGTGATTGGGCTCGCGCTATTGGTTTGGAGTGCAGACCTCTTCGTGGACGGTGCGGCTGCGGTGGCGCTTAATCTGGGTATGTCTACCTTATTGGTTGGTATGATAATCGTCGGTTTTGGCACTTCTGCGCCTGAAATGTCGGTTTCAGTGCTATCCGCAATGCAAGGCAATCCAGGTCTTGCGCTTGGTAATGCCTATGGTTCAAATATTACAAATATTGCACTTATCCTTGGTGTTACTGCCCTTGTTAGTCCTGTCTTAGTTCGATCACAAGTGCTTAAACGGGAACTGCCAATCTTATTAGCAGTTACCATTTTAGCTTTCTTTCATCTAAATGATGCACAAATCACACGAATAGAAGGGCTTGTTGAGCTGGTTATTTTATTGGTGGTTTTTACTTGGATGACCTTGCAAAGTAGGCAGCAGTCATTTCATAGTGATCAGCTGGAAACTGAGCTAGACCAAGAGCTTGAATATATTAAACCTGCGAAAGCATGGGCCATGCTGCTTGTTGGTTTGGTGTTGCTCGTTATTAGTTCACGTATGTTGGTTTGGGGAGCCGTCAATATTGCGCACTGGCTGGGTGTCAGTGATCTAATTATTGGGTTGACTGTTGTTGCTATTGGAACCTCGCTACCAGAGTTAGCTTCGTCTATAGCTGCGGCACGCAAAGGAGAGCACGACCTAGCTGTGGGAAATGTGATTGGTTCAAATCTCTTCAATACATTAGCCGTTGTTGGATTAGCTGGTGCTATTCATCCAATGCAAGTACCAAATGAAGTGTTATCTAGGGATTGGGTGGTCATGCTGGCGTTGACAGTCTTGCTTTTTGCATTAGGCTACACACGCAGAGCTATAGGTGAAAAGAGCATTAGTCGGTTTAGTGGTAGTGTTTTAGTTTCCATATATATTGGATACAACGCTTATCTTATTTATAAAGTGGTTCTGACTGCTACTAGCTGATGGCATCAATGTGGTCATAAACGAATACAATTCTTTCTACAAGGGCTAGCTAAGTGCAGCAAGCCTAGCCCGATTAGCAGTACGCAAAATTGCAAAGCCCATCCTTACCGTAATCAAAATAACGTAACCAACAGGTTTAAGTGTTTGCTCGTATTGAATGTATCTAATATATTCGGCTAAGCTAACTGTAAAATTAAAGCCTAGATATGTCTTTTTTCTCAAATTAAAAAGTCCTATTATTCAATTACTATATTAAAAGACTTTTTTTGTAAAATCTAAGCGACTTTAACGGTTAACAGCAGGGGGATATATTGGTCACAACTGTCTTAGACAAGATAGATGAGCAGAGTGAACTGAGAAAAAAGTGGGATATCTTTACCAAAGTTGCCCACCACGTGCCAGGTGTCATTTATCAGTTTAGACTTTTCCCAGATGGGCGCACTTGCTTTCCTTTTGCAACGGATGCCATTCAAAACATCTATGAGGTCACCGCGGAGCAGGTACGTGAAGATGCTTCAGCTGTATTTAACATCCTACATCCAGATGACTATGATGGAATTGTTGCGTCTATACAAGAGTCAGCACAAACGCTAAATACTTGGCGCTATGAATTTAGAGTGGTTTTACCAAAACAAGGTTTGCGGTGGCGTTTAGGTGAGTCAAAACCAGAAAGATTAAGTGATGGTAGCGTACTCTGGCATGGGTTTATCACTGATGTTACAGAGCGTAAAGAAGCAGAGTTCAAGCTTAAACGGTTGACAATGCTCCATAAAGCGCTAAGTGAAACAAACAAAGCCATTATTCGAATGGAAGATGAAATTGAGCTGTTTCCTTTAGTTTGTCGCTCAGCAGTTGAATTTGGTGGCATGAAGTTGGCTTGGGTTGGTACACATAATGAAGATACTGAGTTGATTATGCCAATAGCAAAGCATGGTAGTTGGGGTGGTCTCTTAGACGAACTTAAGGTGCCATACAGTCTGAGTTCTATTGAGGGTCGTAGCATTACAGGAACTGCTTTTAGAGACAGCAGAACAATCATCGTAAATGATTTCCTCAATGATTCATTAACTAAACCTTGGCATGATAATGCAAAAAGATTGGGCTGGGCATCTGTTGCTGCATTTCCTATTTTTAGAAATGCACAACCATATGCGGTGTTAACTGTTTGTCATGAGCTAGCAAACGCATTTGATCAAGAAACCATTGCTTTACTGGAAGAAATGGTAGTTGATATTACTTTTGCACTAGATAACTTTGATAGGGAAGTTCAGCGCAAAAACGCGGAAGAGGCACTTCGCTTAGCGGCCTCTGTATACGCCACCAGTAATGAAGCTATCCTTATTACAGATCAAAATAATATGATTGTAGGGGTTAATCCAGCATTTACTAGAATTACTGGGTATCAAGCTGAAGAAGTGATAGGGCGTAACCCAAATCTTTTGAAGTCTGGAAGACACGATGATGTGTTTTATAAGTCGATGTGGGATGAGATTCATGCAACTGGCAAATGGCAGGGTGAAATTTACGATCAGCGTAAGAATGGTGAGGTCTATTTAAAATGGTTAACAATCAATACTGTCTTAAATGAAGATGGCACAGTGCATCAGCGTGTTGCTATGTTTACTGACATTAGCCAGAAAAAAGAAGCAGAGAATCTAATTTGGCGACAAGCAAACTTTGATTTCCTGACTGAACTGCCAAACCGTCAAATGTTTCACGATCGTTTAGACCATGAGATGAAACTTACCAATCGAACGAATCATCCTTTAGCACTTATTCTGCTTGATCTTGACCACTTTAAAGAGGTAAATGACACGCTTGGACATGACATGGGTGATGCCTTATTAATTCAAACAGCTGCTAGACTTAAAAGTTGTGTACGTGAAATAGATACGGTTGCTCGATTAGGTGGTGATGAGTTTGTCATTATTCTATGCGGTCTTGATAAACCAGATATTACACAGCGAGTTTGCTTGGAGATATTGCAGAAGTTAAGAGAGCCATATTATTTGAATTCAGAAGTTGCCTATATCTCGGCAAGCATTGGTATAACTATATATCCTCAAGACGCGCATGAAATTGATACTTTGATTAAAAATGCTGACCAAGCAATGTATGATGCTAAAAGACAAGGCCGGGATCGTTTCAGTTACTTTACCCCTCTCATGCAAGCGCAATCCAAAATGAAAGTGCAAATTGCAAACGATTTGCGTCAAGCATTGGATAATGGTGAGTTCTGGCTAGCCTATCAGCCAATTGTAGCATTAGCTACAGGAGAAGTGCATAAGGCAGAAGCGCTCATACGCTGGCAGCATCCAAAGCGGGGCTTAATTGGCCCAAATGAATTCATTCCCATTGCTGAAGACTCTGGCTTAATCTTGAAAATAGGGGAGTGGGTTTTTTCTGAAGCAGTTAAACAAATGGCTTTTTGGCGGTCAACTTATCAACTCAATTTTGAAATAAGTATCAATAAATCACCAATTCAATTCCGAGATGAAACAACTAATTATTTATCATGGCCTGATCAACTAAATAATCTGGGCCTGCCGGGCGAATCTGTTGTAGTTGAGATTACTGAGGGCATGTTGATGGAAAGCAATGATGCAGTAAGTAAAAAGTTATTGGCATTTCGTGATGCAGGTATTCAAGTCTCACTGGATGACTTTGGGACAGGATATTCATCACTTTCTTATTTGAAAAAATTTGATATTGATTACCTGAAAATTGATAAATCTTTTATCAGTAACCTGAAGCCAGACTCAGAAGACATGGCTTTATGTGAGGCCATCATAGTCATGGCACATAAATTGGGTATTAAAGTGATTGCTGAAGGTGTAGAGACTGAAGAAGAAAGAGAATTATTATTAAAAGCAGGATGCGATTTTGCGCAAGGGTATTTGTTTTCTAAACCAATTACTGCAGCAACTTTTGAAGCTGTATTCTTGAAAAGTCAGTAGACTAGTACGATAAACAGTCTTTAATCATTAATTTAAAAAAATAAACATCAGATATACTGAGGCTATTTTTTAAAAACAATCATTTTATCTTAGGATAAAAATGTCCATTTTTTGGAACACAAATTTAGTCATATTGTCAGTTCTCACTGCGATGTATGGTTCATTTTCGGCACTCTCTCATGCGGAGAGAATGCGAATCTCAACTGGTGCAGCTGCGACTTCTTGGATGGCTGCAGGCGGTGTAACACTGGGCGTCTCTATATGGGCAATGCACTTCATTGGCATGCTAGCTTTTCATTTGCCTGTTCCTATTTCATATGACCTGAACTTAACGATAGTCTCGGTTTTACCTGCTATTGCTGCAGCTCTTTTGGGGTTTTATTTGTTGCGTATGCCGACGATGCAGCTGAGATGGCTTATTATAGGCGGGTTGGTAATGGGTATAGGTGTTTCATCTATGCACTATACAGGGATGGCTGCATTAAAAATGCAGCCATCAATTACTTATGAACTACCCACATTCATTGCCTCACTTCTTATTGCCGTCTTAGCATCAATTGGGGCTTTACTCATAGTGTATGCTGGTGAGAGATCCAAGCTTAACCCATTTTTAAGACATGCCATTGGTGCATTTATCATGGGGTTGGCAATTGCAGGGATGCATTATACAGGAATGGCAGCTGCAAATTTTGCACCAGGAAGTATCTGTACGGTTAAAGGTAATAGTATTAACCCAACCTTGCTAGCTTTGTTTATTTCTGGCGTAGTGTTTTTTCTGGTTACTGGTGGCTGGATAGCAAACTTTCTTGATAGGCGTATGATGCGGCAGAATGCAAAAGCGTTGCAAGAGTTAGCAATGCAAACGAAAGAGCTTGAGATAGATCGAGATATTCTTGAGCGTATTAATTCTGGGAAGCCTCCTTATATAGTATTAAACGATTTGGTCGAACAAGTAGAAACAAAGCATCCTGAAATGCTTTGTGCTGTATTGTTGTTGACTGAGGATGGCAAACGATTTGTCTGTCAAGCTGCTCCAGGTTTGCCAGATGTTTATAGAGATGTGGTGAACGGCAGTGAAGTTGCAGAAGGGCTAGGTTCATGTGGAACGGCAGCAGCAACAGGGGATAGGGTTGTTATTGAAGATGTTGAAAAGCATCCATTCTGGGGCGCTCATCAGGACTTTGCGAAAAAGTGCAATATTCGATCATGTTGGTCACAGCCGATTAAAAACTATGAAAATCGTGTTTTGGGTATATTTGCAATTTATCATAAGGCACCTGCAACTCCTTCAACATATGAGCTGAAGTTGCTAGAGCGCTATGCACATTTAGCTCAGTTGGTATTAGCGAGTAAGGAACATGAAGATGAAATAAGCCATATGGCTTTTCATGACACGCTTACTCAGTTACCAAATAGACGCTTGCTTATAGATAGGTTGCAGCATGCTATTGATGTGAGCGAACGAACTGGACGATATGGTGCTGTAATGTATATCGATCTAGATAACTTTAAATTACTAAATGATATAAAAGGGCATGAGTTCGGAGATCAAGTGCTGTGTGAAGTAGCTGCAAGATTGAATGCACTACTCCGTAAAGGTGATACTGTAGCCAGACTTGGTGGAGATGAATTCATCGTTATGCTTGCAGACATGGATGAAGATAAAGATAAGTCTATACTTGGGGTTGAATTGGTTGCAGAAAAAGTCCTTAATGTATTGAAGCAGCCATATATTCTCGGTGATTATGAACACCATGGTTCTGCAAGTATAGGCATTAGCATCTTTAAAGGTAGCGAAACAACAGTAGCAAACCTATTAAAGCATGCAGATACTGCAATGTATCAGTCTAAACATGCAGGTAAAAATAATGTACATTTCTTTGATCCAGCAATGCAAGATGCAATTGAAAAGAAACTGTCAATGCAAGCTGATTTAAGAGAAGCATTGCTTAAAAATCAATTACATTTGCACTATCAACTGCAAACAAATAAGAATAATGAAATTACTGGTGCAGAAGCCTTGATTCGTTGGCAACATCCTGAGAGAGGATTTGTGCCGCCAATGGAGTTTATTCGCGTAGCAGAGGAATCTGGCATTATTCTAGAAATTGGTCATTTTGTGTTGAAACAAGCATGTGAGCAACTTAAAAAATGGGAGTCTGATGCAAAAACCAAAGATTTCATACTAGCTGTTAATGTCAGTGTATTTCAGCTTAAGCAGTCCGACTTTGTTGATGTGGTGAAAAGTATTTTGGCTGAAACAGAGGCAAACCCAACAAGGCTTAAAATTGAAATAACAGAAAGCATGATCGTTGAAAATGTAAATGCTGTGATTGAAAAAATGCTGGAGTTGAGAGCTATTGGTGTTCGATTCTCAATGGATGACTTTGGTACGGGTTACTCGTCATTGGCTGCCATCAAAAATTTACCAATAACACAGCTTAAAATTGATAAAAGCTTTGTGGATGATATAGCAGCTAGCACAAATGATGCTGCCATTGTGAAAACAATTATTGCGATGGGCCATACACTTGGTTTGAATGTCATTGCGGAAGGCGTAGAAAATAGGGATCAGCTTGCGCTATTAAAAGAATATGATTGCCCTATGTTTCAGGGATATTTATTTAGTCGGCCTTTACCAATTGAAGATTTTCAGATATTGGTTAAAGACTGGGACGCCAAGAATATTTAAAAGAAAAGCCCAACTGAGTATAGTTGGGCTCATCGATTATTTGATAAAGTTTAGGCTACTGATTTAATCAGTTGCATCTTCAATTTTATCGCCTGCATCTTCTACGGCATTATCAATTGCTTCACCGGCTTCTTCAGCTGGACCATCCTGGCTACAAGCAGCTAAGCTTAAGGCAAAAATGCTGGCAAGCACAACGAGTGATAATTTAGTTAGTTTCATCTAGATCTCCTTTTAAATAGAATTACATTAAATTTTTCGATAAACGTCTGCTCGTGCAGTTACGCTAAAAGCTTTAGCTTATTTTTTGCTTCTTCATAAATGACCGCATGTTGAATCAGTTGTGTGAGCGCTTCTTCTATTGCAGAAGAGTTTGGTTTGTTATCGGTGTGAACGTCGTTTCCTAGTGTTGATTTGGTAGGTAATTTATTATCAATAACTATCATTCTAAGCTCCTTAATAAACTATTTCGTGGTAACTATCCTAAGAGTATTTGAGTTTGAGACGACGGTAGTCTTCGGTATATTGTTCTGCTAGTTCTACTTTTTGTGATTCAGTAAGTATTTTTCCAGATAACTGAAAAAATTTGGTTTCCTCCTCCTCTAAATGATGTTCTACTTTGTCGCATAGTGTCTTGGCTTGGGTTAACCATCCTTGTTGAGTGGGGTCGTTAGTGGTTAACTCTTCAACTAGTTCTTCAATGACATGGTGCTCAGCCAAGGCATGGCGCGAGCTGGATAATCCAGAGTCACTCATCATCATGACGCAGTATAAAAAACGTTCTTCAGCTGCTGCATGTGCTTCCAGCTCTACACGAAGAGACTTAAATATATGTTTTCGTTTGTTAACGTCTGGCTCACTATTAATGAGTTGCGCACAAATTTTTCTCTGCTCATCATGACTTTCTCGTAATGCTTCGTAAATGTTCATATTTCCCTTTCTTAGCGTTTATATTTTTCTGGGCGGCGTTTTCTAACGCCAAGTCGTTAACTTCATGACTAGTGATAGCTGAACTATCAGTACGAATAGTCTTAATCAGTTAGGAGTTATATTAGTCTGAGCTAGGAATTTAATTGAGTCGCAAAATTCTGATTTAACTGTAAGAAATAACCTACGAGATTAATTTTGGCAGAAACAGAATTGTGCTGCGCAGAAATGCAGGTTGCTAAAAGCTAATTGGTGAATCTGATTGGAGAGTAAGGTGCAAAGAGTGTTTACTGTAAGGCTAATAACTCTATTTTTTCTATCGCTAGATCGAACTCCATAGATTTGTCATAAAAATAGTCGATTCCGAGTTTTTTTGCGAAATCTCGGTAATGTTTATATGCGTTATTGGTGAGCATGATAAATGTTGGCCGTTTGTAAGGATAGTCATTTGATAAGGCGTGTTTGACTACTTCAAAACCATTCCCCTGTGTCAACTCGATATCCACAATCATCATGTCGTATTGTTTTTTATCAAGCAAAGAAATCGCTTCTTGCTGAGAGACAGCAAAGTCATCAATTGATATATCTTCAGCAGCCAACATATTGTTGATGCCTTCCCTGAGGATTGGTGAATCTTCTACTAATAAAATCTTTTTTTTCATGTAACACTTAACATTTTAATTTATCCAAACAATGTAGATGAAAATTATCATTTTGTCTGTAGGGGTTTGTCCTACAACAATCCATTTATGTTATTAGGCCATATTTAATGGCATAGTAAGTCAAATCTGCATTAGAGCTTAAATTCATTTTCTCAAGTATTCTTGAGCGATAGGTACTAACGGTCTTAATGCTGATATGCAACTCATTTGCAATTTCAGTCGGGCTTTGCCCACTGGCAAGTTTAAAAAATACTTGAAACTCTCTATCCGAGAGCGTTTCATGTAGTTGTTTCTCTGAGGGGTGGCTTAATTCATTCGATAGCAGCTCAGCTAATTCTGCAGAAATATATTTTTTACCGTTAGCTATGGTTTTGATCGCCTTGATAATTTCATCTGAATCAGTGTCTTTTGATAAATAGCCTTTACATCCCGCACGCATCAGGTTCAATGCATATTGTTCTTCCGCATACCCACTCAATACCAATACCGATAAGTCTGGCGCGATGTGCTTCAGATCATGTAAAGTATCTACACCATTTTTATCTGGCATTGAAATATCAAGCACGACGACGTCATATTCATTCTGTCTTATTAACTGAAGCGCTTCAGTGCCAGATGATGCTTCATCAGCGACTACTAGTCCAGTCTCTATTTCAATTAAATTTTTTAACCCCTCACGCACAATCTTATGATCATCGACAAGAAGAATTTTTTTCATTTAAGGTCCAATTTATTTAATTAAATGCTCAAAGCTGGCAAGTTTGATCTTGTTGTTAGTTTGCTTCTGAGTCTAGTTTGTTGGTGAATAAGCGCCAGTCATGTGCTATCAAACCACTGGTGTTACTCATAAAAAAGTGATTTTTCCATTTATATCTAATCGTGGCATAAATAGCAATACTTACAGATAGAAGCCCCAAAATAATGGTAGACAAAATGAGGGCTCTACTTGGACTTTCCCAAGCAATCGCAAAAATCCAGAGTAGAGCGACAACCCCGGCAAGTACCAGGGAGGTAAATACAAATAAGTATGCAAGGACAGTATTCAACATGCGTTGTAAGTCATGTAAAAAATCATCTCTAACAAACTCAGCTCTGCTTTCTGCATAGTCAGTCATGCTGCTTTTGACCCCTGACAAGCCTTCTCTTGCACCTGAAAGTTGTTTGTTGACGAAATAGACAATCAATAACTTAATTATTGTTTTAAGCATATTGAACCTTTCCTATTATTGTTTTCTTTTTGATGCAATCAAATATCCTAGCGCAGCACCAACCCCAGCTGCGACAGCAACCGAGCCAAGCGGGTTTTGTCTAACTTTTTTAATCGTTTTCTTCTTGCCTGTTTTGATAGAGGCTGATACATCATTGCTAACAGCATCTTTAAGTGTTTTGGCTTTATCGTATACGTCTGACTTAATATCGCTGATTTTTGATGGATCAGTATAAGTAGAAACTAGGTGTTGAATTTGCTCTACTAAGCTAACTGCTTTGTCTTTTGTTTTTTCAGTAGTCTCTGCAACATCTTCAGCAACTTCATTTGTTGATGATTTGACATTGCTTGATAATGTTTTGATATTGCTTTTAGCTTCTTTAGTTAAGTCTTCAGACTTTTTCTCAATAGTGTTTTTATTTAATGAGGTCATGTTTTTCTCCTAAGTTGATTAATAGTTAAATGATTATCTAGATGTCAGAAATGAAATAATGGTTAACACCAAGAATACAAAAAATAGAATTTTTGCAATACTAGCCGCACCTGCGGCGATGCCACCAAAACCAAGCACTGCAGATATAATTGCTATAATAAAAAATACTAATGTGTAATGAAGCATATTAATCTCCTTTAAGTTAAAATAAGTTAACTTGTTGTCTTTCAAGTTAATACAATCCTACAGACACACTACTTCATTGATTAGAAGGCTTTGACTGATAGTGCTGTAAGAAACGGCCTACATGTGCCAATAGTAAATACCTAAGAAGATATACTGGTTGAGGTAGTGTTTTTAATGATCAACTCTTGTTAAGAGTATGGTTGAGTGTTAATTATGAAGATAACAATTGCATGCATTATTTACTAACCAGAGCTGGGAATCTCTACAAAGTCATTGGCAAGCGTAATATAGTCTTGTTTTCAATAGCGTTATTGGTTGCCCTTGCCACAATTGTTTTTAATGACACGTGGCTCATTGAGGCGAGAAAAGATAGTGATAAGCTCTTTAACCTCAATAGCAGTACACTAGAAATAGCAAACCTAGAGTCTAATTTACTCAAAGCGGAAAGTGCTCAGCGTGGCTATTTATTATCAGAATCAACAGATTATTTGCGTCCTTATGATGCTGCAATTGCAGGCGCAAAAATTAACCTTGAAAATATTGCTAGTGCTTTCACGCAAGAAGAACAAATAGAAGAGTATGCAGAAGAAAGTGCATTATTAAAAAAGCTATCTGACAGTTTTACAAAAAAAGTCTCAGAAATGGATTTAACCATCCAACTTGCTAAAGAGGGTGAACTACGAGAAGCACAAAAGGTGTTTGATCTAGATAGTGGTTTGATAGAAATGGGCAACTTTAGCCTCTACGCGAACACATTGCGAGATATGCTAAATAAAAGGGCATTGGCAACCTATGATGTGCGAAATGTTAAAAGAACGGTTGCTAGAGTCTCAACAATACTCAGCCCACTCATTTTGCTTGTTATTATGATGTTGATTGTCAGGCAGCTAATTAATGAGTTAGCGACTAAAGCGCAATTACAGCAACAATTATCATCGGAAGTAAATAAGCATAAAGAGAACTTTGAAGAACAGAGCAAGCTATTAAAAAGCCTTGCATTCGACTATCAATCAGATGTTGAGAGAGAGAAATATAAGCTTGCTAGAGAGATTCATGATGAGCTGGGGTCTATACTGACCGCAACTAAAATGGATATTAGCTGGGTCATCAAATCATTGAAAAAAACGCAGCCTGAGCTTGTAGAAAAACTTAAAAAAACCAATCAGTATATCGATCAGGGCATTAACTTTAAACGGCAAATTGTACAAGATTTGCACCCATCTACAATTGAGTCATTTGGCTTTTGGTCTGCGCTTGATACGTTAATTCAAGATGCAGCAGAACGAGGGAAGTGGAAGCTTAATGTAAGCTTACCGGATGAATCACTCAAGCTAAACGAAACTATTTCGCTCGTGACTTACCGAATTATGCAAGAAACACTGAATAATGCGATCAAATATGCAAAAGCGGATGAGTTATCAATCTATATTATCCACGATGATAAAAATTTAAAAATTGAAATTCAGGATAATGGTATTGGCGTGGATTTGGATCAATTGAAAAACGAAACGCACGGATTAAGCGGTATGCGCAATCGTGTCCTCGCATTAGGCGGCCATATGGATTTAGTGAGCACCTTAGGAAAGGGGCTGCTGACACTTGTTATATTGCCACTAGATATTAAAACCCCAACGTAGTCCTAATCTGACAGCATAATCAGAACTTTATCGACTTACGCATAGTTATCAACTCCCTAATATTGAGCCTAACAAAGTAAATGATATTTTTTACTTTGATACATAGACTACATATTAGGAGATCACAAATGCAATTCACGAAATTTAATCAACCAATTATGCTTTTAGCGGTAATCGCAGGTACATCAATGAATGCAGTTGCATTTAATGTTGAGGAGGTTGAAGCAAATCAATCATCCTATGCACAAGCATTTAAAACTGCAGACGTTAATCATGACGAACGGATAACCTGGCAGGAAATCTCACAGCAGGAATCAATTAAGCAGGAAACATTCATAGCCGCTGATAAGAACGGGGATAAGGTGTTAAATAAAAATGAATATGTAGAAACGAAGGCTGAAGTCGGTAAAGAGAAGGTAGAGCAGGTTGCTACTGATAGTGCAATTACGGCAAAAGCTAAAGCGGCGCTACTAGCAGAGAAAAACCTTAAATCATTGAATATTAGTGTTGAGACCTATAAGGGTGATGTAATATTGAGTGGTTTTGTCAGCAGCAAAGAAATGAAGGAGAAAGCAGAGTACTTGGTCTCAAATATTGAAGGTGTCAAATCTGTAAAAAACGCCTTAATTATTAAAAGCTAATTAAAAACAATTTTATTGCAGCCAGAAAAAACCCACATTTTAATAATGTGGGTTTTTAATATTTTGTCTACTAATCATCGTTTTCAACTACTAAGTCAGGGATATGATTAAATGCAATCCGCATGGGCGCGTCTTTGAGCGCTTCATGTGCGCCACCCAAATAAACAGTGTTTTTACCATATTTTAGATTGAGCTGATCTAAGGCCTTGTTTAGACGAGCTTGGGTTGCAGAAGGTTTTTTTGTAAATAGATCTAGTGCGACTTCTTGCGCTTGAACCAAGCCTGAAAAGCTAACACTAACCGCGATTGGTGGATCGTCGCTATAGCATGGGTACTGTTTCCACAATGTTTCAAGCGAGTTGGTAAGTATGATGGTGTCATCAGTTGCTGAAACCTGACTTTCTCCCCTAAAACTGGGATGTTGTCTAAATTTGACTTTTACCTTGATGTTAGTGGTGAGCAATGAATAGCTTCGCATACGCATAGCCGCTTTTTGTAATAATCTGTGTAAGACAGCCTTTGCTCCTGATGTTGTACGTTGCGCTGGTGGAAGCACATGACTGTGGCCCAAGCTACTACGTGTATTTTTCACATAGTAAGGTTCTAGTCCGCGTAGCTTATCGTACATACGCTCACCCTCAATACTGCCCCATGCTGTCCGTAGTTGGTTTTTATTCGCAGCATACAACGCTTCAACAGTGGTAATACCGTAACGATTTAGCCTAGCCTCCATTTGGCGACCAATGCCATTTAAATCTCGAAGTGCTAAAGAAAACAACTTTTCTGGTATTTCAGCTTGTTCAATCACAACACACCCATCTGGTTTTTGCATATTAGAGGCCACTTTAGAGATAAACGTATTAGGGCCAATACCGATAGAGCATTTGATAAAAGGATATTGTTGATTAATTTTATATTTAATCAGTGCAGCTAATTTTAGTGCAATGGCCTTGTTTTGCTGGCTGCCCGTTAGCTTGCATACCATCTCATCAATTGAGCGTACCTCTTCTACGTGTGTACAACTTTCAACTATCTCAATTAACTGATGATGATACTCAACATAAACAGAAGGGCGGGCCTCAACAAAAATGATGTCTTTGCATAGTTTGCGGGCATCGCGCACCGTGGTGCCTGTTTTGATGCCAAATGCTTTTGCTTCATAACTGGCGGCAATACAACAAGTCGTTTCTGCCATTGTCGGAAGCACGCCAATTGGTTTGCCACGAAGCTTTGGATTAAGTTGCTGCTCTACTGAGGCAAAGTATGAGTTGAAGTCTACATATAGTGCGTTTAACAATTTTCAAACCATTAATTCACAGGCTCCCATGAGCCCTCACTGACTAGGCATGCTTTTTCATGCATAGACTTGCTTTTATCGTTGCCACTAATATAGAGCATATATTCTCTACATTTTTTATTGTTCTGTACAAAGCCAGATAGTGGTGTTACTCGATAATTCACTTTTGTATTGGGGTTTGTCCAGTGAACTGTTTGTCTGTCATGCGCCAGCTCTAATGCGTGACCAATACATGCTCGGTCGTTATCTTCTATCGCTTTACCTATCTGATTGCCAATTACAGCACCAATAACACCCCCGATAATAACGGCAACAACTCGATCTTCTGGTTTACTGACCCTTGAACCCACAACGCCACCTAATACGCCGCCAACAACTGTACCCATGGCTTGCCAATTACACTCGCCACTGATAATGCCATAATCTTCACCCCATCTTCTACCAGAGTAGCCTGTGTAATATGGGTCATGTTTTTTTCGCCAGCCATGTGCTGGTGCCCAGGGAGGAGGTGCTGAATAGGCGCTTGGCGAAACTGGAAAAGTAAAAGCAAATAAGATGGCGATTACTAGAAGTTTTGTACGACTTGCCATAATACTAAACCTTTCTTTGCGATGAAATGACAACATTTATTGTATGCTTATTTCTATCTGAATAAAATTTTTTGCAATTATTTAGTTATAAATATTACTGCCCAAATAAGCCGCGACGAGCATTGGCAGGTTTTTTACGTGATTCTTCTAACTCTGGCTTTAGCTGGTTTGCTTCTGTAATAAATTGATCAACAGGCATATCACTACTCATGCGAAGTGCTGGCGGTAGTAAATAGGTCATATAAAGCGAGTCAGCTAAGATACCGCTACGTTGATAGTTGCTGATGAAAATTGAGCTAATACCCAGAATAGCAATGATGATGCTTGTGTGCATAAAACGCCTCGCGCGCTGACTGTTAATCATCATCAGGTGAAAAAATATCATACCAGCAAAAATAATGACTTCCATTGAACTACCGTAACGGGTTAAAAATGGAAGTGAAAATGCATAGGCGAGCGTAATGCTTGAGATGTTCCACAGATCAATCAGGATAATGGCACAGCCAACAATAAAAATATGACGGCCAAATCGTGTGCTCCCACCGCTAATCATACGGGTAGCAAATGCCCAACCACCGCACCATAATAAAATTAGAAATAAAATCAACGAAATAACAGCCATTGCGCTAATGAAGGAAAAGCTTTCCGAGGCATTAAGCCAAGTGGAACCTAACACAGAGAAAAAGACTAACAAAAGACCAGCTATCGCAGGTGGCCAGCCTTCCCAGCGATGTGCTGCTTTATCAAGTAATGCTTTTGCTACTGGAGAGCCAGCATGACGTACACGCAAGTTGGTGTGTCCCAAACGGGCAACGTGATTATTCAGGGTGATTTGTGATTGTTTTTTCCCATCAATAACTAAACCATTTTCACTATTTAAATCACGAATCTGTAAATTACCGTCCTCAGAGATTTCAACAATTGCATGGTTTTCTGCTACATATGGGTCGTCTAGGATTAAATCATTATCATAACTACGGCCAATTCGGATTGGCAGTGTTTCAAAGCGATAACGTGCTTTCATGTTTTTATCACGCGTTAGCAGCTCTATGTAGTAGGGTGGTTTAATGGCATCTTGATTCATTTTGCCACCTCATTTCCTTGACTCTGTTCAGGTGTTCGTCCCAGCCCTTTGATGAAAGTGCTAGCAAGCCTTAGTCCGTTTTCGTAGCTGACACCAGTAGCATCCAAGCGGCTTTGCAAACTAATGAGGCTTTCATCAGTAGCTGCTGTGAGCAAGGAAAAATCGTATAAACCGTCAAATTCACGATAAGCCCGCACACAGATAACTGCGCGCATGGGGATTTGCTTATTTGTCACAAAACGTTCATTACACATTGGCGATGTGCGGTTTATATCTTTGTCATTGCCAAACGCTTCATTTTTAAATGAATTACTTTGCAATGTTGAAAAGCGCAATCGTCCCATATTGGTTGCTTTAATATACTCATGCCTGATACTAATTTGACCTACAGTCAATTGATTAGAAACAAAAATGGCAGACTCCATTGAGCAATTAATGCTACTGAATTCAAACGGACTGTCTTTGTTGTCATTGGAACTTCCCCAGCAGCGCATTTGGTCAGACTCTCGAACAGGAACTTGATAATCACCAAGTGTTTTTAAAGAAAGCGGATTGGATAAAACGTTATCCAACATACTGTTTTGATGTGCGAGCAACTGTTGCCCCACCTCTTTTTTAAAAACTATGCTGGCAACTTTCGTTGAATCTATTGTTTGTTGATCACGTTGCTCTGCCTCTTTTAGCAAGTCTCGCACATACTTAACCGGTACTAAAAAACTCACTAGCTCACCATCCAGTCTTTTAGAGACATTAACACCTGCCACCTGACCGTTTTGCGTAATATTAGGACCGCCACTCATGCCCGCATTGATTGGCCCTGTAAACATTAATTGTTCATAAAACCCTCGGCGGATAATACCGTTATAAGCGCCTTCAGAGATGGCGAATCCCAAATCAAGTGGATTACCTAGTGAGTATAAGTATTGGCCTTGCGATAACGTAGGTAGTGTTTCTGGTACTTTAAAGTAACCTGTGCCATTGCGGCTTATTTTGACCACTGCTAAATCATGAAGTGCATCAACCGCCAGTAGCTCTACGTTGCCGCGTTCACCATTCGTATCAACAAATTCACCAATGTAGTTTTCAGGATGCATCACAATTTGTGAAACCACATGATAGTTGGTGACAACGAGAGGACTGGTACCAATTAGAAACCCTGAGCCTACAGAAGATTGTGTACGACCATTTTTTAATAGTACGCGAATTTGCAGTAAGTCGTTACGTGCTGATTTATACAGCGTTTGTGCCCGTGATGATGGGACTGGTAGCTTTGCTTCTTGTGCCAGATTCTCTAACGGCATTGCAGCTGCAAGAAGGCTAGTTAAGGTAGTGCTAAAGAAAAAAAGCACTAAAAATAAAAATCTCATGTCATACTTTCTTGTTGCAAGGGGTGTTTGTTTTTTAAACTATTATCCAATAAGTCAGACTAACAGACTATATAAATCATCCT
>JBNLAC010000035.1:0-24183 GCA_050301935.1 Methylophilaceae bacterium
ATTTTTACAAGCCATTCGCAAACGTGGTACTCCCGAAGCGTTTGGCTTTCCAGCAGGCCCCAGAAGGCGCATAAAAGGCCTGCGTCGTGAGGAAGTATCTCAACTAGCAGGCATCAGCACGACATGGTATACCTGGATTGAACAAGGCAGAGATGTCAGCATGTCAACAGATGTAGTGCTCAAGTTAGCACAAGCATTAAAGCTGACAAAAACAGAACGTGCATATTTATTTGACCTAGCAGGAAGGCGTGATCCACAGGGCCATATTCAAGAGGAGGACTTAGCTTCCGCTACATTAACTGAACTATTATCAAATATACAAATACCTGCCTACATATTAGGTAGCACATGGAATGTATTAGCATGGAACTCTGAAGCTGAAATATTATTTTTAGACTGGTTTACGCATGATAGTGCAGTTGCACCAAATTTATTGAGACTGGTCTTTACGCATGAAAATGCAAAAGAGTTTATTGTCGACTGGGAGGCTAGAAGTCGTCGCTTGGTAGCAGAATTTAGAGCGGATTGTAGAAGCCGGCTAGAAGAACCTGAACTGCAATCGCTTGTAAATGAGTTATCCTTGTCTAGTAGCGCATTTGAACAATTCTGGAAACAGCATGACGTGCTCCAGCGGCAAGGTGGGTTGAGAGAATTCCATCACCCCAATCGGGGACTGTTACGTTATCAACAAGTAACGCTGCGACCAGTAGATCAAGAACAGCTAAAGTTGGTTATGCTGTCCCCTGTCAATCCAGATGACTTAGAGGATATAAATTAGCTAGGTATTTTAGTGAATCAAGTAAAATCGTGCATCAATTTGTATTCAATGGCATCTTGTAATGCAATCCAAGAGGCTTCTGTAATATCAGTGGATACACCCGTCGTATTCCAGCTCTTATGCTGATCAGATGACTCTATAATTACGCGCACTTTTGCTGCAGTAGCCAAATTAGAATCAAGCACACGGACTTTATAATCCGTTAGTTTGACATCTTTGATAACTGGATATTTATCACGCAGGGCATTTCGCATTGCCTTATCCAACGCATCAACTGGACCATCTCCATCTGCTGTGGCATTAATGCGTTGACCGTCGACTATAAATGAGATGCTGGCTTGTGAGTTGATACCATTTTTTGCTGGTTCTTGAATGCCTATATGATAACTTTCCAGCTTAAAAAAGGTGCGATGTTTGCCAAGCAGTTTGCGTACACGCACATCAAAAGAATGCTCTGCATTTTCAAATTGATAGCCCTCATGTTCCAAAGCTTTCAAATGTTCAAGTACTCGTTTAGTAGCTTCTGACTCTTTTGTTAAACTAGGATCAATCATCTTAAGCTTAGCTAGCAATGCGCTTCTGCCAGCGACTTCTGATACTAATGTATGCCGCGTGTTCCCAACTAATTCTGGGTTAATGTGTTCATATGAAATTGGATTTTTATTAACAGCGTCAATGTGCATGCCGCCCTTGTGAGAGAATGCGTCACTACCAACATATGGTGCTTTATCATTGAAAGGTACACTAGCAAGGTCGCTTACAAAGCGTGAAACGTTTGTTAAGTTTCGCATTTGCGTAGCAGGTATACAATCCATACCCAATTTAAGTTGAACGTTAGGAATAATAGATGTTAAATTGGCATTCCCGCAACGCTCGCCAATGCCATTTATAGTGCCTTGTACTTGTGTTGCACCAGCTTTAACAGCAGCGATAGAATTTGCAACTGCCATCTCGCAGTCATTATGACAATGTATCCCAACTTCCGTATTAAAGCTCTCAATTACTGCTTGTGTAAGCTGGAAGACTTCCTCTGGAAAAGTGCCACCGTTCGTGTCACATAAACAAAGTACATCCGCACCTGCTTTTGCAGCTGCTTCAAGAGATTTCATTGCATACTGTGGATTTGATTTGTAACCATCAAAAAAATGCTCCGCATCAAACACTACCTCTTTACCTTGGGCTTTAAGGTAAGCAATTGTGTCAGAAATCATTGCAAGGTTCTCATCAAGTGATGTACGAAGAATATCAGTTACTTGATAATCCCAACTTTTCCCGAAGATGGCTACTGCTTCAGTATTAGCACTGAGCAAAGATTTTAAATTTTTATCTGCTGCTGCACTTACGCCTATTTTTCTTGTGCTACCAAATGCAATAATTTTAGCGTGCTTTAACTTTAACTCTGCTGCACGCTTAAAGAAATCTAAATCTTTGGGATTAGATCCAGGATTGCCAGCCTCAATATAGCTAATGCCTAAACTATCTAGCTTCTTAACTACCTTTAGCTTATCTTCCACTGTGAATGAAACGCCCTGTGCTTGAGCGCCATCACGTAGGGTTGAATCATAAGCAATAACTTTTTTATGCATTTTTATTTCTTGATTGGTCGAATTTTTGCAGCAATACGCATACGCAAAGCATTCAACTTAATAAATCCTTCCGCATCCTTGTGGTTATATGCGCCAGCATCATCTTCAAATGTAGCAATTTCTGGATCAAATAAAGAATCTGATTTACTGTCTCTAGCTACGACAGTTACGCTTCCTTTATATAACTTGACACGTACCCAGCCATTCACATGTGTTTGTGTATGATCAATTAAGGTCTGCAAAGCCAAACGTTCTGGACTCCACCAATAGCCGTTATAAATCAAACTCGCATAACGTGGCATTAAATCATCCTTTAGATGCGCAACTTCACGATCAAGTGTTACACTCTCAATCGCACGATGCGCTTTCAGCATAATCGTACCGCCTGGTGTTTCGTAACAGCCTCGCGCCTTCATCCCGACATAGCGATTTTCTACTAAGTCTAATCGACCTACCCCGTGCTTGCCGCCCAAACGGTTCAACTCAGCCAATACTTCATGCGCTTTCAGCGACTTACCGTTGATAGCGACAATATCACCCTGCTTATACTCAATATCAACATATTCAGGCTCATTCGGTGCTTTTTCTGGTGAGACTGTCCAGCGCCACATATCTTCTTCTGCTTCCGCTTTAGGATCTTCGAGGTGCCGCCCCTCATAGGAGATATGCAACAAATTTGCATCCATTGAATAAGGGCTGCCGCCTTTCTTATGCTTCATGTCAACTGGAATACCATGTTTTTCAGCATAAGCCATGAGCTTTTCACGGCTAAGCAAATCCCACTCACGCCAAGGTGCAATGATTTTAATGTCTGGTCTTAATGCATACGCACCCAACTCAAAACGCACCTGGTCATTACCTTTTCCAGTCGCCCCATGTGAAATCGCGTCGGCTTTAGTTTCATTAGCTATATCAATCAACCGCTTTGAGATAAGCGGTCTTGCAATCGATGTACCTAGTAGATATTCTCCCTCATAGATAGTGTTAGCCCTGAACATTGGAAACACAAAGTCACGTACAAACTCTTCTCGTAGATCATCAATGTAGATTTCTTTGACGCCTGCAGCAGTTGCTTTAGCACGAGCAGGCTCTAATTCCTCGCCCTGACCTAGGTCAGCTGTAAAAGTCACCACTTCTGCTTGGTAAGTATCTTGCAACCACTTCAGTATTACTGACGTATCCAATCCACCAGAGTAAGCCAGTACTACTTTTTTAACATCACTCATTATTTTACTTTTCCTAATAATAAATATTCCATTAATGCTTTTTGAACATGTAACCTATTTTGGCTTCGGCCGCTACGCTTAACCTAAAGGTTAGCCTACACCGAAACATACTATCTGCATTCTTAGTGGCTAATCAATCTTGCCTAACAAAAGATACTCCATCAGCGCCTTTTGTACATGCAACCTGTTTTCTGCTTCCTCCCATACCACAGAGTTGGGCCCATCAATGACATCAGCAGTGACCTCTTCGCCTCGGTGCGCAGGTAAACAATGCATGAATAATGCATCTTTTTTTGCGACTTTCATCATATCGGCATCAACTTGCCAATCGGCAAAGTCTTTACGTCGCTCTTCATTCTCTGCCTCAAAGCCCATGCTAGTCCATACGTCAGTAGTGACTAAATCCGCCCCTTTGGCAGCATCCATCGGGTCTTTAAACTCTTCAAAGTGATCTGTGCCATAGAGATTTGCACGTTCTGGCTCAACTTCGTATTCAGGTGGCGTTGATACATGCATATTAAAACCAAGCACCTCGGCAGCTTGCAACCAAGTATTACACATGTTATTCGAGTCACCTATCCACGCAACAGTTTTACCTGTAATAGAACCTCTGTGTTCAATGTAGGTAAAAATGTCTGCTAGTATCTGACACGGATGATACTCGTTAGTCAGACCATTAATCACAGGAACTCTTGAGTTGGCTGCAAAGCGTTCTATAATGCTTTGCTCAAATGTTCGAATCATCACCAAATCACTCATCCTAGAGATAACTTGCGCTGCATCCTCAACTGGCTCGCCACGACCTAACTGTGAGTCTCTAGTATTTAAGTAGATAGCTGCGCCACCTAATTGATGCATGCCAGCTTCAAAAGATAAGCGTGTTCGCGTACTAGCTTTTTCAAAGATCATCACCAATGTACGATCCTCTAATGGCCAATATTTTTTATAAGCTTTAAATTGCGATTTAATCCAACTAGCACGCTCAAATATATACTCAATCTCATCACGCTTGAGATCGTTGAATTGCAAAAAATGTTTAATGCTCATGGCTATCCATCATTATTTTGTGCTGTTTGCAAAAAGCCTTCGATCACAGGCACTAACCGATTAACCAACTCTTGTGCTTCATTTTTGTTAATCACTAATGGTGGTAGCAAGCGGATGACTTTTTCTGCTGTTACATTGATTAAAAGTTTATTAGCTAAAGCTAACTTGACCAACTCTGCGCATGGTCTATCAAGCTCCACACCAATCATAAGACCTGCATGTCGAATATTCACAATCGCATCATTTCCTGCAAATGCTTTTTCAATTTGCTCATGAATAAAGTCACCCATTTTCTCAGCATTTTCACGCAAGTTGTCTCTGGCAATGATGTCTAAAGTAGTAAGGCCAGCTTTAGTAGCTAACGGATTACCTCCAAAAGTAGAACCATGCTTACCAGGCACAAAAACTTCTGAAGCAAGTCCGTTTGCGACACAGGCACCAATTGGCATACCTGAACCAAGTCCTTTCGCTAACGACATCACATCTGGTGTAATACCTGTGTGTTGAAATGCAAACCAAGTACCGGTTCGTCCGATTCCACTTTGCACTTCATCCAACATCAAAAACCAATCATTTTCATCGCAAATGGCACGTAACCCTTGCAGGTATTCTTTCATGTCTGCTGGTACATGAATACCGCCCTCACCTTGCACTGGTTCGACTAAAATAGCGACGACATTATTCTTGCGCTCAGCGACCTGTCTTACAGCATTTAAATCGTCAAATGGAACACGAATGAATCCACTGACTAATGGCTCAAACCCAGCTTGTGTTTTCCGATTTCCTGTTGCTGATAATGTTGCTAAGGTCCTGCCGTGAAATGATTGCTCCATCACGATAATTTCAGGATTTTTAATACCTTTATTGTGCGCATGCAATCGTGCTAATTTGATTGAAGCTTCGTTCGCCTCGCAGCCAGAGTTGCAAAAAAAGACTTTGTCCATGCCTGAAATTTCTGCAATTTTATCTGCAAGCTGTTCCTGCTCTGCAATGTGATACACATTAGACACATGCATTAATGTTGCGGCTTGGTGACTGATAGCATCCACCAAATCTGGATGGGCATGCCCTAGCCCAGTCACTGCAATGCCTGATAGTGCATCAAGATACTGTTCCCCCTGGTCGTCCCACAACCAAACACCTTTTCCTTTGGTAAAGGTTACAGGTAACCTGCCATACGTATTCATCAAGTGTTGCGACATATTATTCCAATAACGCTTAAAATTAAAAAAACAATGTTTAAAAACATTGCTTTAACTCATATCTAAACTGTGCCTATAAAACAAAAAAGGCGGCTATAGCCGCCGTTACAGCTTCACGTAAGCTATAAGCTTTGCACGATTAATCGAAGCCCTTCACTGACAACCACTAACATTAAAAAAGCCACACCCGCCAATCTAATCATCTTATTACTGCTAGCTTTTGTAGCAACTTTTGTTGCACTTCGTGTCTGTCTTACAGATGCTGAAAATTGATTTCTCACAGGCTCACCTCAAATTTTCTTTAGGTTAGTACAAGATTAAAGCAAAAGTGTATTTTATGCAAGATTTCAAACAATTATCAACGGCTTAACAATTTGGCTCTGCCACCATAAATGGTCTTATTCTTTCTAATGTATCTGGGTGAGTAGATAGAATATCGCCAAGTGGGTCATATTGGCCGTCTTTTGGAGACTCAACATCGCTTTTGTCTTTACTATCAGGCTTTCCATCAATTGATTGATTTTGTAGTCTGTATAAAATTTCGGCAAATGCCCTTGGTGGTATACATGATTGTTTTAGTGCAGCTAAAGCAAAAGCATCCGCTTCTAGCTCATGCTGTCTAGAGTATTGCATCTGAACCAGCACAGCTGGTAATCCGGAAGCCAAGGAACTCACATCTCCAGTAGCTGCTGCTAGAATTAAACCAGATAGCGTACCTTGAATGCTCTGTCTAAAGGCATGCCGCTTTTTGACATGTCCTAGTTCATGAGCCAATACAGCGACAATTTCTGTGTTATTTCTAGCCAGCTTGATTAAGTCATCTGTTATGACCATGATACCACCAGGCAAGGCAAAAGCATTTGCACCAATAATACCGCCATTTCTAAATTCTAAGCGATAGTCAGGACAATCATTCACTTGGCACAAACTTGCAAGCGCAGTTTTGATTTCGCCTTGCTGCGCTTGCGTGGTTTTACTTGCAGTAAAATAACCTAATTTATGGTCTAGTCCTTTGAGGACTTGCTCTCCGAGTTTAAGCTCCATATCTGGCGGAGTGGCATTTGCTACCACTTCAGCCAGTTTTGGCACACCATACTGTAGGAAAGCCCAACCTGTCAGTACCGTGATAAATAATGCTACAAAAACCCAGCCTAAGTGGTTCTCTAAATAATGCAACAATGACCAAAACATGGCTTTTTTTGACGGCAAAGCTTTTTCAAGCTCGCTAATGTCAATGGCTTCCAATCGACTGCCATCAGGCAAATCGATTAACCGCTTAGTAGACCCTAATTTTGCCTGTATATTTAGCTCAGATAGTTTATATGCTTTACTATCAAGCCCAATATCGACCTCAATCGTATTGACGTTTACGGTTACCGATGCGGCTTGAGCGCGCGCGCTGACACCATCAAAATAAGTAGCTTGAAACACGTTTTATTTATCCAAATGAAAAGTCAACATCAAAGAAATCAGCAATTTCTTCTCCTGTCGCTTTGACTTCGGCTTTTTTATCGCCAACAAATTTGTCAAAATCCACCTCTCCTACCACTTGTAATTTTGATGCGCGATAACGTGCCAAACGAATTTGAGCCCAAGGGGTTGCCAAACCAAACGTTAGCACTATAGCGATAATATTTGTCACATAAATCCACAAATAGTCACGTGCACGCAACGTACTCTTAAAAGATAGCGTATCCAAGGTTGTACTGTTCCAAACTAAATTACCAATACGAGATTTAAAATACGCAACGAAAGAAAATATCACCACAAGATAAACTAACACAAAACCAAGCCCTAATAGTGCTTTAGCAGGCGATTTCAACATATCAACAATCATTCTTTCACGTTTCTCCTGCCTTTCACGCTGGGCTTCAGCGATTATTTCTTCAAGTGATTTTTCTGTTACTGCATTTTCAGAATTGATAGACTCAGATTGCTCTACATCATCAACCTGCTCATTGCTGTCATTCTCAGAAAATACTCGTTCTACTCGGTAAGGTTCTTCTTCAATAGTATTTTCTGCTAATACAATTTGATGACCATTTTCGATTTCTACAAAGCCTACTGAGAAAGGTATACTGATTGCAGAATGCAGCGCAGCTTTCTCTTGGTAAGCCACATAAGCCGGAATTGCAATAGCCGCTAAAATACCTATAAGAGGGACAATAAGCATAATACTGTAAATCTTATAAAAGCTACTGACTTTCGCTTTAAAATCAAAAGCGCTCAAACCGAATCGATGATTACCAACCATAAACTGATTGCGCCGATAATCTACATATGGCCATGCCAGATACAAGCTCAGCGCTGCCAGCGCAGGCATCAGTAGATATATTTTTGCAGCTTCTCTCGTTTTACCCACAAAATCAAACCGCAAGCCTCTATGGCTGCTATTGCGCGCATTAAATATTGAGGCCCTGACCACTAGCCAAGGCAAAGCCAAAATGAATATTGTGGCAGCTAGCATTGGGATAAATAAGTTTAGTTCACCACCAAATGCATAAGCTAGAAAGAGTGCAAAAGCAATCAAGCGACCCTTTAATATACTTATTGGCTTAGCATGATAATCAAAACCTACCTGATCAATTTGTGTGTGGTGATAAAAGTATTTTTTACGGCGTACTTTCGCCCAAGCAGAATATATCCCTAGTGTAAGTAGTGACAGCAATAAATTGACAATCCAGATACCAAAGTACTCTGTTGCCTTGCCTGTGAATTCGACTTGTGTGGTTTTTATTTCGCTCATTGCACTCCCTTTTCTCTTTGTTTTTGTTAAAGCGTGGTCAGTTTAACCAAATTAAACTGCATTTCAATAACAAGCATTCTATTGTTGCCTAAACAAACTGATAAAATGTTGTTTTTGTATGAAATTCATTTTCCCATCATAGTTGTGGTCAATTGAACACGGTGACTAGCAAAGCACAATCTATACCATCAAACAAATTTGGCAGTTTATGGATGCTGCTGGCAGCGCTGTGTTTCGCGATTATGGGTGCGCTAGTCAAAGTTGGCGCAAACAAATTCTCTAGTGCCGAGCTAGTGTTTTATCGTTCACTTTTTGGCTTCATATTCATCTTAATCACAATTTGGATCAAACGACTGCCTGTTCAAACAAAACATCTAAACAAACAACTCGCACGGGCACTGCTAGGCTTTGTGGCCTTGCTTATGTTTTTTTATGCCATAGCGCACCTACCGTTGGCTACAGCCATAACACTTAATTACACCTCTCCACTTTTTCTAGCCGCATTTATGCCCTTTATGCTGCATGAAAAGCCCAAGCAAATATTTTATTTAGCATTGGCAATTAGCTTCATTGGCGTTGTGATATTACTAAAACCAAGCTTTGCCTCAAAAGATATTATTGCTGGCCTAATGGGACTTTGTTCAGGTGCTGGCGCTGGTCTTGCTTATCTGCATGTTAAACAATTAGGAAACCTGCATGAACCTGATTGGCGGACAGTATTTTATTTCACGTTTATATCTACTATTGGCGCAGGCATTTGGATGTTTTTTGACAAAATTTCACCCTTAAAGTGGCAAGATTTGTCAGTATTAATTGGGCTGGGCGCATCAGCTACCATTGCACAACTTGCGCTGACGCGTGCTTATCGCACAGGTAAAACATTAAGTGTAGCTAGTCTCAGTTACGCAACAGTCGTGATTTCGAGTTTGTTTGGCGTATTTTTTTGGGGTGAACACTTAACGACATCTGCTTGGGTAGCCATTGGCCTTATTATCTCTGGTGGTGTGATTAGTATTTACGCAACGCAATCAATAAAATCATAAACTAAAGTCATCTCAAAAAAAATACTAGACAAGACAAGCAGTTAGCAGTAATCTGGTATTTCGCCGTTAAAAATGCAGGATTAGTTTTAATGATTAAACCTGTTACAACTTTTGGTTATATTAAAGGTATCAAGACAGCACGATACCTATGCATCTGTGTTGGCACACTTTTACTAAGTGGTTGCCTAGGTGGCACGGTAGCGCAGCAAATAGCAAGATCTATCGCAACTAGCGTTGCAGATAGAGCAGTAGCAAATGCACTAGATGTCAACGAAGAAACGCAACCAAGACAAAAAGAAAGCGTTGCGCTTACTAATAGACCACCCAGCACGTTAGCGTTAGCAATCAGGCGAACCAGCTTCAAAGCAGCAGAACCAACAAAACAAGATTTTGTAAAAGAACCAAATGAAAAAGAAGCGCAAACTATCGAATCCAACGCTTTAGCGCATGTAAAAGTGTTCAATACAATTATTGGAAAAGAGAAAGACAGTTATTATGAGCAAGCAAGATTAGTTGGCGCGCTTAACCTACCTCAACAAGAAGAATGGCAAAATTGGCATATCGCTACAGGCGAAATCATTCATAACAAAACGTATGTTACTTTTATCGTGCCACCAACGTTGGGAAAGCCAGTTAGTGGTTCAACAATTGTAGTTGAGATGGCAAATGTAGGCGATATCAACATTGCCCGATATCACGACAATGTTCTAAAAATGCATCAAGCCATGGATGACAGAAGTACTCCGTTCAATTAAATGTAAAATTATTACTGCGATACCAGTATAAGGGTATGGCATCGATTGATATTAAGGGTCTATTAAACCACTTCGCATGGCAATCAATGCAATCTCAGCGGAATTACTAGCATTTAATTTTTGCTTAATATTGTATAAATGTGTGCCTACTGTTCTTGGACTTAAGAATAAGGTTTCCGCAATCTCATTGGTCGTCTTGCCTTTTGCAAGTGACATGAAGACTTCAAATTCACGCTCACTGAGGACGTCTACAGGATTTTGCTCACCAGATAGCTGCTGAATTGCCATCTGTTGCGCCACGCTCGCTTCGATATACTTTTTACCAGACGCAACAGCACGAATCGCTTTAATCAGTTCCTCTGCCGCACTGCGTTTGGTTACATAGCCTTTCGCACCAGCATTAAGTACCCTTTTAGGATGCACCGAGTCTTCGTGGGCAGATAGCACTAGAATTCTTGCAGAAGGCTCTTTGTTTAAAATACGTTCAATCGCTTCCATGCCACCCATCCCTGGCATTGTAATATCCATCACAATCACGTCAGGCTTATGCTCCATATAAGCTTTAATTGCCTCTTCACCGTTTTCCGCCTCGCTAATAACCTTAATGTCGTCTGATGTTTCTAACAACATTTTAAAGCCCATCCTGACCACTGCATGGTCATCAACTAGCATGACTTTTATTTGACTCATTCCTACATCCCTCAATTAATTTTTATAGGTATTGTTATGACAATTTTTGTACCTTTACCCAACTCAGAATCAACCCTAAAACTTCCATGCAATCCCTGTACACGCTCACGAATACCTAACAATCCAAAATGATTCGTTTGATCTACTGCATGAATATCCATTCCCTTACCATTATCAGCAATCACAAGTTGCAGCGTATCATTTTCTGCAATAGTAAGATCTATATTTAAATTTTTGGCATCCGCATGTTTAATAGCATTGTTAATTGATTCTTGCACGATTCGATAGATATTAATATTAATAGTTTCACCCAGCTCATTTAAAGCACCAGTTAAATTTAGTTCAACATTCAAGCCTTGATGTTGCTCTTGTAATGAATTGACCAAATCTTTTAACGTTTCTGTTAGACCTAAATTATCAAGAGATCCAGGTCTAAGCTGCTTAATGATATTGTGCATACCATCATAAATGTGATTTGCAGCCGCAACAATAGTTTGCGCGCTAGCCTCTACTTCTGGTGCTTTTTCTTTAGTTTTGCTAGCTATTGTCACTGCAAATGTCTTGATGGCAGTAACATATTGGCCTAATTCGTCATGCAGCTCTCTTGCTAAACTACGTCGTTCTTCTTCTATGTGTTTTTGAATCAAGTGTGTCAGTTGCCGATTTTCTTCTAATTCACGCTCAACAGCTAGCGACTCTGCCATACGATTAAGACTATGCCCAATCTTTTCGAACTCTGGTAATTTGAAATGTGGCAATCGTGCACCTAAATCACCCTTTTCAAGTTGATTAATCATTTTCAGTATTGGCTGTAAAGGTTTCAGCAGACTTCCCAACATCCAATACACGCCCACATTTAATGCGACAAAAAAACCGAGCCATATCCAAAATAAATTTTGCATCTTAGCCCAGGATTCACGTATCGTGCCACTGGGGTTAGGTCTAACCTCTAACTTGCCTAATTTTCCAAGCCGAATAAAGCGCATGACAGGCTCTGCTTTAGGGTCTAGCAGGTCATAAAACCATTGCGGTGGCTTTACATCAGATCGATACTCTGGTTTTGGTGACTTGTAGACTATTTGATTTCGGTAGTCATATAGGTAAATCTCATTACTTCTGACACGACCCAATTGCTCAAGAAAGCGGCGCATCACCCCATTTGTGTATCCCAAATCCAAATTACTGGCAGAGCTTAAGATAACTGCATCAAGCAACTGTGTAGTCACATGTGTAGCGGCTTCCACGCTCTCCTGTGTTGATGACTTAGCTGCTTTTATTAAAATGAAGCCGACTGCCAACATGAATAGCAGCATTAGCAACGTAATAATTAAATTTAAACGTAACCTTAAGCTCATAGGTATATCTAATAATTACACGCAAATATGTTGAAATGAAAATCTAACATGTGTAGAGTTTAGCAACCATCATCAATAAGAAATATAGTGTATTTCATGAGTTTACAAACAAATTTTATTTGCGCTGCTGCCTCTGCAATCCATGCAGCTATTATTGCACACAAACCCGAAATAGAATCGCTAGATCAAGCTATTGGCGACGGAGACCATTATATTAATGTTTTACGCGGTGCAGAAACAATTGCTGGCATGACAGATGAGCTTGCTCCACTTGCACCCGATGAAGCACTTAACAAGATTGCAATGAAGTTACTAAGCACGATTGGTGGCGCATCAGGTCCGCTATTTGCCAGCTTTTTTATGGGGATGGCCAAAACAATCAAACAAAACGGTGGTAGCACTTATTTAGATATTGCAGCAGCATTTGCCGCTGGCGTTCAAGAGCTCATCAAGCGCGGCAAGGGTAAAATAGGTGAAAAAACGATGTTAGATGTACTCATTCCAGTCGCCCATCAGTTTATCTTTAGTGCCATTGAAAATAAAACAAAGGAAGAAATTTGCATTGATATCAAAGCTACTGCGGACAAAGGTTTAGAGTCGACACGCAACTTAGTTGCCACCAAAGGACGCGCTGCTGGACTTGGTGATCGTGCAATAGGTCATCTAGATGCTGGCGCAAAAAGCTGTCAGGTAATGATTACAGAAGTGTGTACTTTATCATTAAAATCAAATAATTAAACATATAATTTAAAGTAAAATATCATGAAAAAATTTACTAACAATGTCAATCATATGTTAACCGAAAGCCTCAGTGGTTTTGAAAAAGCACACCAAGACTTGGTATCACTACAACTAGAACCAACCTTTATTACTCGCAAACATAAGGCAAGTAACAAGGTTGCGATTATTTCCGGCGGCGGTGCTGGACATGAGCCCTTACATGCAGGGTTTGTTGGTACTGGTATGTTGGATGCAGCATGCCCAGGGCAAGTATTTACATCGCCAACACCAGACCAAATGATAGCTGCTGCTGAAGCAGTACATGCGGATAAAGGCATTTTATTTATCGTTAAAAACTATGCTGGTGACGTAATGAATTTTGAAATGGCTGCAGAGATGCTGCCGTACCAACATGCTACTGTTTTGACTAGCGATGATTGCGCAGTCATTAATAGTACATATACAGAAGGTAGACGCGGGGTTGCAGGAACAGTCATTGTGGAAAAATGTGTTGGTAGCATTGCAGAAACCGGGGCGGACTTGGCAACTTGCAAAGCACTAGGCGATAAGATTAACGCGCAAACAGCTAGCATAGGCGTTGCTTTGACAAGCTGCACAGTGCCCGCTGCTGGGCACCCAACATTTGAGATTAGTGAGTCAGAAATTGAAATGGGTGTTGGCATACATGGTGAACCTGGTCGTAAGCGAGAATCGATGCGGGAAGCTGATGTGATTGTCAAAGATATGGTTGATGCCATTCTCACGGATTTAAAACCCACCAAAGGTAGCGAAATCTTATTATTGGTTAACGGTTTAGGCGCTACACCCTTAATGGAGCTTTACCTCATATACAACACGGCAGAAAAATTACTAACACAAAATGGAATGACAATCGCACGTTCTTTGGTTGGCAACTATACGACAGCCATTGATATGGCTGGCGCATCAATAACTGTTTGCTTACTCGATGATGAGATCAAACACCATTGGGATAGCCCAGTACACACAGCCGCATTACGCTGGGGCCTTTAAGTTACCTGCTTGGACGCCAAAAACAGCTTGCCAAAGCGTATTGACTGCTTTTGCATGCATTTCAATTTCTGCAAAATTTACTTTAGCTTGCATATCTCCCTGTAACCTTGCAGCATGCTGCAAACGGCGGTACTGGCGGTAGGCATCAGCAGTTTGTGATGCTAAATTTTGATCAATGATCCCCTTCTCTCCTAAATAAGCTAATAAAGCGATATTGCCAATATTTGCCGTTAGCTCAATATGTGCTATCGCATTCGCTAATACTAAATATTGCACAATAAACTCTACATCTATAATGCCGCCAGGGCTGTGTTTCAAATCAAATAAATCAGCATTTAGGTGTTGCGCCTGGCGCATTTTTTCTCGCATTTCGATGATGCTAGCGCTTAACTTGTCTTTATCACGCTCTTGTTGAACCACTTGTTGGCGAATTTCTTCAAACCGCCTACCTACACTAATGTCACCCGCAACAAATCGTGCTCGTGTAATTGCCTGATGCTCCCAGGGCCAAGCACGCTTTATTTGATAATCCAAAAAAGCATCAGTTGAACTAACCAATAAGCCGCTATTGCCGTCTGGTCTTAGTTGCAAGTCAATTTCATAGAGTTGTCCAGCGGATGTTAGACTATTAAACCAACCATTGATACGTTGCGCAAATCGAGCATAAATCTGACTAACATCATCAGCTTGATCATCATAAAGAAAGATAATATCAAGATCAGAAGCGTAACCGAGCTCCTTACCACCTAACTTGCCATAACCAATTACTGCGAACTTAGGCACTTCTATATGTTTATGTTTGAATGATGCCCATATTGTTTTAATAGACACATCCATAATTAAATCCGCTAATGCACTTAACTGATCTGATAGTTTCTCAAGTGGTAGTTTGCCTGCAATATCTTGCGCAGCAAACCGGAATGCGGTTGCATGCTGGAAATGCCGCATTGCGTCCATCTGCTGCTCTGTATCACCATGCAACGCTTCCATAGTTGCAGAAAGCTCAGCTCGCATTGCATCAAAATCCGGCTCAGCATATAAGGTCACTTCATCTAAAAGCTCATCCAGAACAATCGGATGCTTAATCAAGTACTGAGCACACCAAGCGCTAGCTGCACATAATCGCACTACTAAGCGCAATGCGTCAGGATATTCTGTCATCATTGCCAAATAACTTGCACGTCTGCAGACCGCTTCAATAAAGTCCATAGTGCGCATTAAGGCTATATCAGCATTTTTTTCATGACTGGCAACTTCAATCAATAATGGCAGCAAACGATTAAAGCGTTGTCTACTGAGTTCTGGAAGCTGTTTGTAGCGATGCCCCTGATGCAACTGTTGAATTTGGTTAAGTGTATCCTCAGGTTTGCTATAGCCCATATCTGATAGCACAGCGACACTTTCATCCTGTTGCAGTGCACCATCCCAAATCAACTTAGCAGAAGCTAGCGCTTTTTCTTGATTAGCATCCACCACATTCTGAGGTTTGCTTTTTACACTAAAGGTTTGATCAAATTGTGCTTGTACAATATCCCTGTAGTAGTTAAGTTTTTTTAATAAACTTTGCCAGCTATCAAAATTCATTGCTGAAGCGATAAGGTTTTGCCCCTCTTGTGTTTTTGGTAAATCTTGTGTCTGCGCATCCTCTACATACATTAAACGATGTTCTAAGTTTCTTAAAAAAACGTAGGCTTCACAGAGTTGATTGACAGTTTCTTCTGGCAACAAATGTTTTACTTTGATTAAATGCAATACATCCAATGTAGGGCGGATTTGTAAGTCTGGCTCCTGGCCACCACGGATAAGTTGAAACACTTGGGCAATAAACTCAATTTCCCTTATTCCACCCCTACCAAGCTTGATATTATCTTGCCCCCCAGTTGTTTTTGCATTACGCACATTGACTTCACGCTGAATTTGCACCTTTAAATCACGCATGCTGGCGAACGCGCCATAATCAAGATATTTGCGATACACAAAAGGCTTTAGTAACGAAGAAACTAGACTGCCTCCTGTAATCTCACGCCCTTTTATCCAGGCATATCGTTCCCACTCTCTTCCATTATTTTGATAGTAAGCTTCCAATGCATCTAGATTTGAAACTAATGCTCCCTCACTACCGAACGGCCTTAGCCTCATGTCAACGCGAAAAACAAATCCATCTTCAGTAATATCATCAAGCACTGCAATAAACTTCTTACCTAGTTTGACAAAATAGTCTTGATTGCTGATGCTATTTTCACCATTCGTATGTCCGGGCTGCTGATAGGCAAAAATTAAGTCAATATCAGAAGATACATTAAGTTCTCTACCACCAAGCTTGCCCATGCCTATCACAATAAATGACTGTTCATTTCCATCTGCATCAATCGGCTTTCCATGGCTTTTTTCTAGCCAAGTATTCAGATAATTTACTGTATTAATGATGCAAAAATCGGCGAAATCACTAATACATTTAACAACTTCTTGAAAATCAGCTAGTCCATTCAAATCACGCAAAATAATTCGAGCAAGAACTCGTTGTCGCAATTTGCGCAAAACTTTTTTTAAATTTTCTTCATCCTTTATTTCATATTTTTCAAGATATGCCTGCATTTCATTTAATTGATATGAAAACTCGCAGTTATCTAGCAAATCCTCTAGCAACTCCAGATCATTGGACAAAAGCCTAGTCAAAAAAGGACTGGATGCCTCGACTTTCAATAGATAAGTTTTTTGTACTTGGCTGATTGTGGCGCCATTTGCGCATGTTTGTACTATTGACATACTGTTTTTGCGGTAATATCTTAATGAACGAATTTAATAATAAAAAACATTTATTACATCTATTTGGGAGTTTAGCATGTCCATTGAGTCAGTCTTGCACGAAAATCGCATTTTTAAACCTTCGGCCACATTTCAACAAAAGGCTGCTGTCCCAAGTATGGATGTCTATAATGCATTATGCAAAGAGGCAGAAGATGATTACGAAGGCTTTTGGGCAAAACTTGCACGCGAACTAATCGTTTGGCATAAACCTTTTACGAAAACACTTAATGAAGATAATGCACCATTCTATAAATGGTTTGAGGATGGTGAGCTTAACGTATCAGCAAATTGTCTAGACAGGCACTTAAATACAATTCCTAACAAAACAGCAATAATTTTTGAAGCTGATAATGGTGATGTCAAAACAGTTTCTTACAAAGAGTTATACCATCAAGTCTGTACTTTTGCGAATGGTCTCAAAACGCTTAATTTAAACGCCGGTGACCGTGTCATTATCTATTTACCGATGGGCATAGAGGCAATTGTTGCCATGCAAGCTTGCGCACGTTTGGGGCTCATTCATTCTGTTGTATTTGGTGGATTTTCTGCAAAAAGCCTCAATGAACGCATCATTGATGCAGGAGCATCAGCAATCATAACTGCTGACTACCAATTCAGAGGCGGCAAAACGCTACCATTGAAAAAAGCAGTTGATGAAGGTCTGGCTATGGGTGGTTGTGAGAGCATTAAGAATGTAGTAGTTTTGAAAAAAACAGATGGGCCAGTCAACTGGAATGCTAATGATATTTGGTGGCACGATTTAATTGACGGCCAAGCTAACGAGTGTGATCCAGTCATGGTAAATGCAGAGCATCCGCTTTTTATTTTGTACACTTCTGGTTCAACAGGTAAACCAAAAGGCGTTCAGCATAGCTCTGCTGGCTACTTGTTACACGCAATGAACACTATGCGCTGGACTTTTGATATTAAACCAGATGATATCTATTGGTGCACAGCTGATGTGGGGTGGATTACAGGTCATAGTTATGTAACCTATGGGCCGATGGCCATGGGTGCAACACAAATTGTATTTGAGGGTATACCTACCTATCCAAATGCTGGCCGTTTTTGGGAAATGATTCAGAAGCATAAAGTCTCAATTTTTTATACTGCGCCTACAGCAATACGATCATTAATTAAAGCAGGCGAAACTAACCCTGAAACGCACCCTAATAGTTTTGACTTATCTAGCTTAAGACTATTAGGTACAGTCGGTGAACCGATTAATCCAGAAGCCTGGATGTGGTACTACAAAGAAGTTGGCGGAGAAAAATGTCCAATTGTTGATACTTTCTGGCAAACTGAAACAGGCGGACACGTCATTACACCGTTACCAGGCGCCACTGCACTTGTACCCGGATCATGCACCCTACCATTCCCTGGCATCGCGATTGATGTTGTAGATGAAACAGGCCATGATGTACCTTGGGGAGAAGGTGGCTTGTTAGTCATTAAAAAACCATGGCCCTCTATGATTCGTACGATTTACGGTGACCCAGAACGTTTCAAAAGTGCTTACTTCCCTGCTGAATTAGGTGGGAAACTATACTTGGCAGGTGATGGCGCTATTAGAGACAAAGAAACTGGTAACTTCACCATCATGGGTCGTATTGATGATGTATTAAATGTTTCTGGGCATCGTTTAGGTACTATGGAAATTGAATCCGCTCTTGTTGCACATGATTTGGTAGCAGAGGCCGCTGTCGTTGGGAAACCAGATGATATTAAAGGTGAATCTATCGTTGCCTACGTTGTGCTCAAAGGAGAACGTGCTACTGGTGATAAAGCAAAAGAAATTGTTACAGAGTTGCGCAACTGGGTAGGTAAAGATATTGGTCCAATTGCTAAACCTAGCGAAATTAGATTTGGCGACAACTTGCCTAAAACAAGAAGTGGCAAAATCATGCGCCGACTACTACGTAGTTTAGCAAAAGGTGAAGAAATCACTTCAGACATTTCAACTTTAGAGAACCCAGCGATACTTGACCAGCTAAAAGAAGTGGTGAGCTAATGTTTAACATGGCTAATAGCTCAGTTACCTAACTATTTATTCATGGCAGGATAAAATGGCAGTAAATGAAGAGTATCTATTTGCTGCTGAAGGCTGTTATGTCATTGAGCTTTCAAATACAGTTGATGACCCTGAGGTCTCTATTGCACAAGCCCGTGTTGAACCAAATATCACCACTGCATGGCATCGACTGAGCGGTGTAACAGAAAGATATTGTATTATTTCTGGCGAAGGCATTGTAGAAATCGGCGAAAACATGCCTAGAGCTGTAGTGCCTGGTGATGTGGTCATTATTCCACCTATGACTAGGCAACGTATTAGCAATACAGGCAAAACAGATTTAATTTTTTTAGCTATATGCAGCCCGAGGTTTACACCTAGATGCTATGAATCTTGCACTTAGCAATCCAGATAATATGCGAAAATATAGCTTTAAAATATCGCAATTAAAGACTCAATAAGACATGATAACAACAATTAATACGCCGCTGAAGGTTCCGTTTAAAGAAAAAGATGAAGCAAAATCACTTGGCGCACGTTGGAACCCAACAGCAAAACACTGGTATATTCCAGAGGGTTTAGATGATGCGCCTTTTATAAAATGGTTAGATGGCACAACCACTGAAAGCGCTAGCATACCAGCACCTGAAAAAGTAAAGAACTCAACTACCACCATACTAGCGCATGCGGATTTAGACGATATTAATGCTATGCTGCGTGATGCGGCTGAAAGCTATGACGACTCATCGCTGTGAATGGGCGAATGCTTCTGAGATAGAAGCTAAGTATCATGATGAAGAATGGGGTGTGCCCATCCATGATGACCAAATGCTTTTTGAGGCATTAACCTTAGAGAGCGCTCAAGCAGGATTAAGTTGGTCAACCATTTTGAATAAACGACAAGGCTATCGTCGTGCATTCGATAATTTTGATATTGAAACGGTGGCAAATTACTCAACTGCCAAAATATTGGCTTTGTTAGAGGATAAAGGCATTATTAGAAATAAGTTAAAAATAAATGCAACGGTAAACAATGCGCAGCGTATCCTTGTCATTCAAGCTGAGTATGGAAGCCTTGATGCTTTTATTTGGTCGTTCGTGAATGGTAAACCAATCAACAAAAAATATCAGCAACTAACCGATATCCCGAGTAAATCAGTAGAATCAGACGTAATGAGTAAAGCACTGAAGAAGAATGGTTTTAAGTTTATTGGCTCAACAACTTGTTATGCGTTTATGCAGGCAGTCGGCATGGTTAATGACCATTTGGTTACCTGCTTTAGACATTCTGAATGTTAAGCGTTATAGTTTTGCTTGCATCAACCAACTCATCATCATTATTAAAAGGAAAAAACATGGCAACAACTGACTCTTGCTGTACTATCGTGCCCTACTTTAAAGTGGCAGATGAAAACTTGGGCGCGTTTAAAAAGCTATGCGAAGCCTTTGTAAGCAAGACTAGTAACGAAAAGGATTGCTTGTATTACGGATTTAGTTTCAATGGTAACGAAGCACATTGTCGTGAGGGATATAAAAATGCTGAAGCTGCTTTAGCACACCTCGAAAACGTTGGTGACATCCTAGCTGAAGCACTCAAAATATCAGAACTGAGCCGCTTAGAAATTCATGGCCCTGAATCAGAACTAAGCAAACTCAGAGCTCCTTTATCGGGCCTTAATCCTGCCTTTTTTGTTTTGGAGTATGGTTTTAGGCACTAATCTTTAGCGGAGTCTCTTGCTCAAGCTAAAAGATAGGCTGTAAGGCATGAGGCGCAACAGCTTTACTATCCATGTAAACTTTTTTGGGAAGTGTATCTCGAAGTTTGAGCTAGTGATTCCTTTTGCGATATATTGTGCGGCCTCTTCAACTTCGATCATCATTGGCATTTCAAAATTATTTTTATCTGTCATGGGGGTTCGTACAAACCCAGGGCTAATTAATTTAATATCAATATTTTTATCTTGATATTCAGCATGTAAACTTTCTGCTAAGTTCGTGATTGCAGCCTTTGTAGAAGCATAAGGTTGCGAATTAGGTAATCCAAAATAGCCTGCAACGGACCCACATAAATTAATTTGTCCATACCCTTGCGCCTCAAAGAAAGGCAACACAACATTTAATAGGTTATAAACACCACCAATATTAACCTGCAAGCTTTTATGAATAAAGGCGATATCACTGCGACCCTTTTCAGTTGGATCATATATTGCTGCAAAAAACAAGACGCGATCAAGGCGTTTAATTGTTTTGAAAGCTTCCTGCGTTTCTGTAATGTCACTGACATCAAAGGCTAATACTTGGTGGTTAGCACCCACCAGCGATTCACGGACTTCGTCTAATTCTGACTCACGACGTGCTGATAAGATAATATTCGCTCCTGCTTGACTCAAGGTTCGGGCTGTAGCTGCACCAATGCCACTGCTAGCACCAATTATCCATATGTATTGACCATGCAAATTTTTCATTAGGGTCTCAACGTCTTCGTAAAACAGCATTATTGTTCCTGTTTTTGCATAAATAAAGTTAATTCAGCTACGGTGATACCAAATTTCTTCAAGTATGAACGATTTACTAAAACACCATCATTCATTAAAAACATCCAGTCATCAAACGTAATACGATATGTGGTATCCCCGACAGGCAAGTCCATTTTATATGCCCATCGCATCGCACTACCCTCTAATTGCCCAGTCGCTTTATCGAGAATGTCTGAGGCCTTGCCTTCATAGGTCTTTTCACCAGTTTTGGTAATGGTCCATATGCGTTTTTGTGTTTCTCCATCATAATATTCAAAATGCTCTTCCAGTGTACCAACATCGCCTTCCCAAGAGCCGACCATCGTTACATCAAACCTTCTTGTTACTTCTCCACTGCGATTTTGTATTAAGCCCCACGCTTTAATTGGACCTGAAAAATAGGCTTTTAAATCCAACGGTGGGGTTGTGTTTTTATACGCCTCCATTGAAGAGCTAGCACAGCCGCTAAGAAACGTCATAAGCCCCATAATTATCACTCCTTTTTTGATTATATTCATTGTCAGTCCTTTGCCTTTTGATTAACATCCATAAAGAAATTGCTGCCATTAATTTAATGATGCAAGGTGCTAAGCCATATAGCATTACCAATGCCTGTTTCGCTGAATCTGTATTATTAGATGCAACAACAAATCCAAAATAATCTAAGGTCAAAAATGCTATGCCACTCGCTAATGCAAATGAGATTTTTGGAATAAACGCCATCACACCATAGTATTGTGTTGCGCGGTTCTCTGCTTTCTTTGCATTAATGCGGTCTGCAATAATCGATGTTGGTAAAGATAAATCAGCCCCTAATGCAAAACCAGATAGTATGCATATCACTCCGTATGATGTGGTATCTCCAGGACCAAGCGTAACAACCCAAATAAATACGAGAATAGATAGCACCATCGAGATAAGCCATGCATAGTATTTATCCAGCATTTTGGATATCACAAACCATAATTGCATTAAGGCTGCACCAGAAACAAAATACAAAAATAAATATATTCCTGTATAACTTTCTGCATTTAAATAGTCACGCACAAAGAAAACAACTAAGACTGCGGGTAATGATGCAGCTACTTGCGTGAGTAAATAAGTAAAAAAGAATAAGCGTTGTTTATCTTGTAATATTTGAAAAAAAGGATGTTTAATCTTGTTGTTAGGCACATTTATATGACTAAGATCAGCACGCTTTAAAAATTTTAAAAACAATGTCCAAGCAACTGCCATTGCAGCAAAATAAACAACAAATAACCATCTAAAAGCCTGTGTTGCATCTGTTGCGGTCAGGAAGAGCGTAGGTAAAATTGATGCAACCAATAGCCCTAACAGAGTAAAAGACTCACGCCAGCCTGCAATGCGAGTTCGCTCATCCTTATCCTGAGACCAAAACCCACCAATCATATTGAGGTTAATGACTATGATGCTAAAACCTGTCGTCGCCAGCAACATACTACCTGCAAACCAAATGGAAGTTGGGATAGCAAATTGAGGCCCAAAAAACAGGCTAAACAAACCCAAAGTCAGAATGACAATACCAATCGTTAAAATGCTATTTCTTTTTGCCGAGTGGCGGTCAGTCAAATATCCAATGACTGGATCTTGTATCGCATCAAATAACCTTACCAGTAACAAGATAACACCGATGGATCCAAGGCCCAGGCCTAAGTGGCGTGTATAGAAATCAGGCGCATGGATATATAGTGGCAATCCTGCAAACGCTACAGGAAAAGCCAGCAGAGCATACTGAAACAACAACCATCGATTTGGAGGCTGTGTCATTATTTCTGCCCTATGAGCTTATTACGTAAAGCAGGCGCACTGGTTTTTTCACCAAACCAGATATCGAAAAAGACCTCACAGAACTGAGCATCGCTAATTTGCCCGATAAAGCGATTACCCTTATAAAATGAACATTCCTTTACCGTTTTATAAATGCCTGTAATACTGTCCCCTTTCTTTACATCAGGGAAAATATTGCGCATTTGCGAATGCCAGTCGGCTAGTGTTATCTCATCTACTCGCTCCTGGTTACGTATTTCTTCTGCTGATTGATCTGCAATTTTCTCGCCATCAATATCCCGCAAATAAGATAGTTTTAATGCAAATGGTGGATGTGCTTCGCGTTTGCCATTTTCAGTGTATAGACTGGCATCATAGACATCAAAAAGAAATACGCTTAAACGCCCAGATGCCACCATTTGTGCATTTGGGATATGCGCTTCAATTAATGTCGTGGCGTCTGCTTGTACTATCCATAATAGCATGCCTAGCATACAGATAAATCTATGCATGTGTCAGCTCCATTTGCATCACATCTGTTTTATTGGTTCTGAATCCTGCCGCGCAAGCAGCAAGATAAAAGCGCCATAATCGAATAAAGCCGTCATCAAATCCTAATGCTTTAACTTGCTGCCTTTGCTGATCAAAGCTATCTAACCAAGTTTCTAACGTCCTTGCATAATCAAGACCAAATTGATAAGGCGCATGTGCCTTTAAGCCAGCTTTTTCTGCTTCCTGTTTAAAACGAGAAACACTCGGTAACATACCACCTGGAAAGATAAAACTGCGGATAAAGTCTCCGCCTTTACGGTAACTTGGAAAGTCATGCTCATTGATGGTAATTGTTTGTATGACAGCCTTGCCGCTTTTTGCTAGTAGC
>JBNLAC010000036.1:0-23978 GCA_050301935.1 Methylophilaceae bacterium
GCGACTAGGCTCACCAGAAGGTGAGCTAGCGCTATCGAACGCCGTTATTTATTTAGCAGTTGCAGCTAAAAGTAACGCGGCGTATAACGCATACAATCAAGCAAAAGCCTTTGTCTCACAAGATAAATCAAGACCTGTGCCATTGCATTTGCGTAATGCGCCAACAAAACTCATGAAAGCATTAGATTACGGTAAAGAGTATCGCTATGCACATAATGAACCAGAGGCGTATGCGGCAGGTGAAGATTATTTCCCTGAGGATTTAGAGCCAATTTCGTTTTATCAACCCACACCTAGAGGTTTGGAAGGTAAAATATCGGAAAAATTGAAACACCTGAAAGCATTAGACCAACAAGCATTAAACCGAAAAGTGAAAAAATAAATGTTAGATATCCAAGCCTTAAGAAATAATTTAGATACAGTTGTTACGCAACTTAAAAGTCGCAAGTTTGAGTTTGATACCGTCAAGTTTACGGCGCTGGAAACTGAACGCAAAACAGTGCAAACACTCACACAAGAGTTGCAAGCAAAACGTAATGCTGCTTCCAAACAGATTGGTGTAGCCAAATCAAAAGGCGAAGATGCTAGCGAGATACTTAAAGAAGTGGCGGGGCTAGGCGAACAACTGAAAGCAGATGAGACACGCCTAGCAGATATTCAAGCAGAATTACAAGATATCTTGTTAAATGTTCCAAATCTGCCTCATGAAAGTGTACCAGTTGGGAAGGATGAAGCCGATAATGTAGAAGTGCGTAAAGTGGGGACGCCTCGTACGTTTGATTTTGAAATTAAAGATCATACCGATGTTGGTACGCCGTTGGGTTTAGATTTTGATACGGGTGCAAAATTATCTGGAGCTAGGTTTACATTAATGCGCGGTCAAATCGCCAAGCTGCACCGTGCAATCGCACAGTTTATGTTAGATACCCAAACAGAGCAGCACGGTTATACCGAATGCTATACGCCATATATGGTCAATGCAGAAACTTTATTGGGTACTGGGCAACTACCGAAATTTGAAGAAGACTTGTTTTCAATGAATCATAATGATAGCAAGATGTATTTAATCCCTACCTCTGAAGTGACACTAACCAACACAGTACGCGACGAAATTGTCAGTATGGAAAGCCTGCCTATAAAACTGACAGCGCATACGCCATGCTTCCGCTCTGAGGCAGGTTCTTACGGCAAAGATACCAAAGGCATGATACGTCAACATCAGTTTGATAAAGTCGAAATGGTACAAATTGTCCATCCAGAAAAGAGCTATGAGGCATTGGATGAGATGGTTGGTCATGCAGAGAATATCCTCAAAGCATTAGAGTTGCCTTATCGTGTGGTATCACTTTGCACGGGTGATATGGGCTTCGGTGCAGCAAAAACGTATGATTTAGAGGTATGGTTGCCAGCACAAGACACCTACCGCGAAATTTCTTCTGTGTCGAATTGCGAGGCCTTTCAAGCGCGCCGCTTAAAAGCACGCTTTAAAAATGCGGATGGTAAAACAGAGTTTGTACATACCTTGAATGGCTCTGGCTTAGCCGTCGGTCGCACCTTAGTCGCTATTCTAGAAAACTATCAGCAAGCAGATGGTAGCGTTGCTATTCCTAAGGTATTGCAACCTTATATGGGTGGTAAAACAACAATTTCCTAAACTAGATTAATTACTTGCAATTTTATATGGGTCGCCATCCAGCGGCTCATGTGCAGGCTCAGAACGGGTCAGAATGTTGTAATAACTGCGAATAGACTCAACGTAAACTACAGGCTGGGTACAGCGACAATACCCGTACTTTGCTTCACTGTAGTATTTAGGGTTTCTAAGTTTCAGCAATGCTTTTTTTACATCGACCCATGAATCTGGGTTTAAGCCAAGCTTTTGAGCAAGTACGCGTGCATCTTCTACATGGGCATAACCTACGTTATAGGCAGCAAGGGCCATATAGGTACGATCTGGCTCAGGAATACGATCCGGTATGGTGTCAATCATGAGATTGATATATTTTGCTCCGGCAGGGATGCTTTGTTTGGGATCCAGTCGGTCTGTTACCCCCATCCTGTCTGATGTGGCTTCGGTTAACATCATCAAACCTCTGACTTTTGTCGGCGAGGTACTATAGGTATCCCAGTGAGACTCCTGGTAACTAACTGCGGCGAGTAGTCGCCAATCTAGGCCAGTAATTTCTTGCGCTTCTTTAAACAGTTTTTTGTACTGTGGCAATCGTGTTCTACTGCGATCAATAAACGTTTGAATATCAATAGGATGTAAACGGTTACTATTACCATGATAACGGTCAATTAGATTGCGTAAAGTGCCGTCGTTTTTGATTTGCGAGAAAAAAGCATTTGCCATTAGTAGTAGCTCAGGCTTTTGCTTTTTTGCAAATCCCCAGGCAATTTTTTCGGGTTTTCCTAAGTCAAATGCGACGCGTAAGTTTGGATGATAGTTTTTTAATACTGAGAACAAGTGACTGTCAGCAACGGTATATTCAGTCTCACCTTGCGCAACTTCTTCAATCAGCCCCTCGGAATGGATATCAGGTCGATTAGACCACTCCAAATCATGAATCTTTTTTTTGTAGTCATTCAATCTTTCCACGAAGCTACTTGATGATGGGACAGCAACTTTCTTCCCAACCAAGTCTTTAACTTTTCGGGCTGGTCTTTTGGTGAATAGATTACTATAGATGACTTGTTGTTGTACTTCTTGGTAGGGGATTGAGAAATCGATTAATTTTTTTCTTGCTGGGGTTATCGTCAGGTCTGCTGCAGCAATATCCGCTTTGTTGCTAATAATCGTAGCAACTACCTCCTCGATGGTATCTGCCACAATAAACTCTATCTGCTTATCGCCACCAATAAACTTTAAGAAAGCATTGGCTAAATCATACTCAAGACCAGCAAACTCTTTATCGCTATTCACATAATAGGTACTAGGACTATTGAGTGTGACAAAGGTAATTACGTTTTCATCGCGCTTGACCGTTTTTTTTTCTGGAGATGAGTCTTTACTACAAGCTGATACGGCGAGAATAAGTATACTCAAACGCGCAAGGGTTTGAATCCATACGCTATTTAATCTAATAGTACGCATATGAACAAAGCACAGGCTATAAGCCTAAAAATGCTTTTCCTCAATCTTGCCAGCGTCTGCAATCAACACAGTCGTTGCTAAACCAAGAAAGATACCGTGCTCAATAACACCTGGAATATTATTTAATTGATTGTTTAACATTTCCTCAGTCATACTAGAATCAAAATGCATATCTAAAATCAAACTGCCGTATGAGCTAATAGACAATCCATCTTTCGCGACGTTCTGACGCAAATCGCCTTTACCGCCAATTTTTTCAATACTTTTCTTTGCGGCTTGCCATGCAAAAGGCATTACTTCAATCGGAATCGGGAAATTGCTACCAATTTGGTTAACCAACTTACTTTTATCTGCAACAACAATAAATTGTTTCGCTGCTTTTGCCAGTAGCTTTTCCATAACCAGATCATAACCGCGCCCTTTGAGCAAAGTCATGTTTGGCGAGATTTCATCTGCGCCATCAACGTAGAGATCAATCGAGCTGACCTGTTGTAGTCCAATCACATTCAAGCCCAATTGCTGCGCCTTAATCATGCTGACATTGGAACTGGAAATCGTCGTGACTTTCAGCTTTTCCTCGTACTGGCGTCTTGCCAGCTCTTCAATAAAGAAGTTAGCGGTGGAGCCAGTGCCTAATCCAACTAACATGTCATTATGAACTTGTTTTGCTGCATGAATTGCAACCAATTGCTTATCGTTCATCTGTGAATCCCTCAATGCGTAATTTTTTTGTTTTTATGATTTCGTTGGCAACCAAAACATAATTGAGCGCAAAGATAAGGTCGCGTTAAGGTTATAATAGGTAAAATTTCAAGCTAAACCAAGTCATTTCAATCTCAATTTATGCAGTTAATACCCCCATCACCTGGACGAAGTTCCCGTTTTTCTTATGCAGCCAATGGCTTAGATAGTTTATCCTTAGCTAAGCTTGCATGTGACTTAAAAACAACAAAAAAACCGCTAGTTATCATCACAGCGAATGCTTTTGAAGCACAACGCTTGGTTGAAGAGATTCCTTTTTTTGCCCCAGACGCAAGTTTGCATTTGTTACCCGACTGGGAAACTTTGCCATACGATGTTTTTTCACCTCATCCCGATTTAATCTCGGAGCGATTATCGACACTTTATCAAATTAGCCAAAACAATTTTGATGTTGTGATAGTGCCTATTGTCACAGCTTTATTAGCCATGCCACCAGTTGCCTATTTAGCAGGCCACACTTTTATGCTCAGTAAGGGCCAGAAGCTAGATATTGAGGCGCTTCGCCATCAATGTGCACAAGCTGGTTATCATCACGTTAACCAAGTAATTAGTCCAGGTGAATTTAGCGTACGTGGGGGTCTTGTTGATTTGTTTCCCATGGGTGGCGTGTTTCCCTACCGGATAGACTTGTTTGATGATGAGATTGAAACAATCCGCACCTTTGATGTGGATACACAGCGTAGTCTTTACCCAGTTCCCGAAATAAGACTATTACCTGCGAGAGAGTTTCCTCTAGATAAGGCAGGCATAGCACTTTTTAGAAGTCAGTTCAGAGAGCAGTTTGAAGGTGACCCACAACGTGCAAAAATCTACAAAGATGTTAGCAAGGGTAACGCAACAGGCGGTATTGAGTGGTATTTGCCGTTATTTTTTGAGGAAACGGCTAGTATTTTTGATTACTTGCCAGAACAAGCTATATTGTGCGCGCATGGAGACTTGGATAAGGCGGCGCAAACATTTTGGTATGAAGCAAATTCGCGCTATAAATTGCTTGCATACGATGCTGAAAGGCCTGTACTTCCTCCGGATAATTTATTAATTAAAACAGACGATTTTTTTAAAAAGCTTAAACAGTTTTCCGTCATCAATGCTGTTTTAACGGCTAAAAAAGAACTGCAAGAAGTTGATGTAGATAGGCGTTCAGAGCAGCCGTTACACAAACTACAAGCGTTTATTCAGTCATCTAAAAAACGCATTCTTATTGTTGCTGAGAGTTTAGGCCGTCGTGAAACGATGTCACAGCTATTCACAGAGCAGGGTTTGTCGATTCCAGTATGTGAGAGTTGGGCAGAATTTAATCAAAGTAATGCCAAGCTTATGCTGGGAGTTTCATCACTACATACAGGCTTTGTCACGGATGTAGTCGTTATTACAGAAGCCGAGCTTTATGCCTCTACGGTTCGCCAGCAGCGACGACGCGAGAAAGAAAAAGTTCGCAATACTGAAGGCATGCTTAAAGATTTGTCCGAATTGCGGATAAATGATCCTGTCGTACATGAGCAGCATGGTGTGGGGCGTTATCGGGGGTTGCAGAATCTGGATTTTGGTGAAGGTGAAACCGAATTTCTACTATTGGAATATTACGGTGATGACAAGCTGTATGTGCCAGTCTCGCAATTATTCTTGATTTCTCGTTATTCAGGTGGACCACCCGAAAGCGCACCGCTGCATCGTTTAGGCAGTGGTCAATGGGAAAAAGCCAAGAAAAAAGCACTGAAGCAAATTCGCGATACCGCGGCAGAATTACTCAACTTATATGCGCAGCGTGCGGCCAGAAAAGGGCATGTATTTAAGCTTAGCCTGAGAGATTACGAGGCATTTTGTGATGGTTTTCCGTTTGAGGAAACACCAGACCAGCTTTCTGCCATTGAAGCGGTGATAGGCGATATGCAATCTGGGCGGCCAATGGATAGGCTAGTATGCGGTGATGTCGGTTTTGGCAAAACAGAAGTCGCATTAAGGGCTGCCTTTGTTGCAGTCATGGGTGGTCGACAAGTTTCTGTATTGGTGCCGACAACATTACTAGTAGAGCAACACTATCAGAACTTCTGTGATCGATTTGCTGATTGGCCAATTAAGATTGCGGAAATTTCTCGGTTTAGAACCAAGAAAGAACAAGCTGAAGCCTTAAAAGGACTGGCTGATGGCACGATAGATATCGTCATTGGCACCCATCGATTAATTCAAAAAGATGTGAAGTTTAAAAATTTAGGCTTGGCGATTCTGGATGAGGAACATCGATTTGGTGTACGTCAGAAAGAGCAAATGAAGGCTTTAAGAGCAGAGGTGGATGTGCTCACATTGACAGCAACACCTATTCCTCGAACATTAAGCATGGCAATGGAAGGACTGCGAGAGTTCTCAGTCATTTCAACGCCGCCACAGAAGCGTTTATCTATTAAAACGTTCCATACCGATTACTCTGATGGCATTATTCGCGAGGCGGTAATGCGAGAGTTTAAACGTGGTGGACAGGTGTACTTCTTACATAATGAAGTGGACACTATTTTTGTACAAAAAGAAAAGTTGGAAAAAATCTTACCAGAAGCCAGAATTAGTATTGCACATGGACAATTACGCGAGCGTGAACTTGAATACGTGATGCGTGATTTTTATCAACAGCGATCTAATCTTCTGCTGTGCACAACAATCATTGAAACGGGCATTGATGTACCAACCGCCAATACTATTATTATCAATAAAGCTGATATGTTTGGTTTGGCGCAGTTACATCAATTAAGAGGTCGGGTAGGGCGGAGTCACCATCAAGCCTATGCCTATTTACTGACTGATCCGCATCGTAAAATCACTTCGCAAGCGCAAAAACGCTTGGATGCTATCCAATTATTAGAGGATCTAGGGGCAGGCTTCCATCTGGCGATGCACGATTTGGAGATTCGTGGTGCAGGTGAGTTACTGGGCGATAGCCAAAGCGGCGAAATGCAAGAGATTGGTTTTAGCCTTTATTCCGATATGCTTAATCACGCTGTTAAACAACTAAAAGCTGGTAACGAGCCAGATTTAGATGCGCCATTAGGGGTTACCACAGAAATTAATTTGCATACGCCAGCCTTGTTGCCCAGTGACTACTGTCCGGACATCCATGAACGCTTGGTGATTTATAAACGATTGGCAAACTGTGAAGACAATGATGCGCTTGACGAGATGCAAGAAGAATTAATTGATCGTTTTGGGTTGTTACCAGAACCAGGTAAAGCATTGATCGCTTGTCATCAACTACGTATTGCAGCCAAGCCACTAGGCATTGTCAAAATTGATGCGTCTGACGCTGCTATTCAATTACAATTCAACCCAAAAACCGATATTGATCCCCTTAAGTTAATCAGCCTATTGCAGCGAGATAAACGTTGCCGCATGAATGGGCCAGAAAAGTTACGCATTACCGTGACTTTAGGTAATCTTAATCATCGCGTAGAGTTGATCAAAGATATTCTAAAAGCGTTTGTTTAGACGCGTCATTTAAAAACGACGATCGCAATGGTAACGATTGCGATCGTTGCCCAGCCAATGCGATCGACGTAATTTTTTAAGTTTGCCTCCATAGTTGGGCCACCCCACTTCATTAGACCTGCAACCATGAAAAAGCGCGCACCTCGACCAATAAATGAGGCGATTGTAAATGGTATAAGTGGCATCGATAGTGCGCCAGCGGCAATCGTAAAAATTTTATACGGAATAGGGGAGAATCCAGCGATAAAAATTGCCCAGACTCCCCACTCTTTAAACCATAATTCAGCTTTAGTGAAAGCTTCCCAGTAATGACTTTGCTGTAAATAAGGCGCAATAAAATCAAACGCTACTGCTCCGATTAAATAGCCAAATAGGCCTCCTAATATAGAAGCGACTGAGGTAAGCATTGCAAAGCGCCATGCTTTTGCAGGATTGGCAAGGCACATTGGTGCAAGCATGACATCAGGTGGGATAGGGAAGAATGATGATTCGGCAAAACTCAGTGCACCTAGGTACCATGGGGCATTAGGCAGTCTGGACCAGGCCATTACACGGATATAGAGAAGAGAAAATATTTTCATTTTGAGTTTGCGAATTATGTCTAGGTTGTTATTAATCTAATCTTAGGTATATGTTCGCGTATTCTACATGATAGTTAAACTATGATTGCGCAATGATTACTAGTTTATGTCTCAGCATTGATTCTGCTTATTTCGCTATCATCGGGGTGATAATAGCGAACTAGTATGTGTTATATTCTTCCTGTTTGTGATTATTAGAGGTGAATTTTGGAACAGATATTAAAAGCTTTAGAAGCTTTTGGCTTAAAAGAGCTGTGGATGATTAAAGAGGTAGCAGTATTAATTACCACAGTTTTTGTACACTTTTTATTTGCTTATATATTCAAAAAAGTCATTCGAGCATCACGTAGAACGCAGAGTATCTGGGATGATATTCTAGTCGTTTCAATTAGAAAGCCATTGCGATATGCAATTTGGTTGATTGGTATTTCAATTGCTTTAATGATTTTGGGCAATCACTATCACAGTGATTTAGTCGAGTATGTGTCAGTAGTTAGAGAAGCAGTTATTGTTGTTTGTATTGCCTGGTTTGGTTGGAATTTTATATCAGAGGCTAGTTCACGTTATTTAATTCAGCAAGGCGAAAAAGATGGCGATGTTGATCGTACAACAGTAGATGCATTATCAAAACTAGGTCATCTTGTTGTCATTATTGCTGCAGTATTAACTTTGATGCAGTCCTTCGGTTTTAGTGTGTCGGGTCTTTTGGCGGCTGGGGGTATCGGTGGTATTGCAATTGGTTTTGCTGCAAAAGACATATTAGCCAATTTTTTTGGTGGCTTAACGATTTACACAGATAGGCCTTTTGTCGTTGGTGACTGGATTCGCTCGCCTGATAAAGACATTGAAGGCACAGTAGAGAAGATTAGCTGGCGCTACACCCAGATAAGACGCTTCAATAAAAATCCTATTTATGTACCAAATTCGGTTTTCACGACAATTGCAGTTGAAAACCCCTCGCGGATGACCAATCGTCGCATCAAAGAAATCGTTGGTATTCGCTATGATGATATTAAACTAATGCCTGCAATCGTGAAAGAAGTGAAGAAGATGCTCCAGTCACACAAAGATATTGATACGACCAAAACATTAATTGTAAATTTCAATGCTTTTAATGCATCTTCTGTCGATTTCTTAATCTACACTTTCTCTAAAACTGTAGTATGGGAAGAGTTTCATGCTGTTAAGCAAGATGTGCTATTAAAAGTTGCTAATATTATTGAGAAGCATGGTGCAGAAATTGCATACCCAACACAAACCTTGCATATCGCAAACCATAATCCTGAAGACAGTTAAATTGCTATCAAGAAATGCCTTTTTTACATCAGTAAGGCAATCAGTGCTGATGTTTCATTGAATGATTAGGTTTTTTTACTTGAACTTCAATCGTTTTATTGTTGGTTGCTGTTAATGGGCTTTCTGCTTTTGTTGCTTCTGGAGTCTCTCCTTTCCATTCATAGGCTTGTTTGTTTTTAGGGAACTTATAATCACCCGGGTCATGATAATTGCGGCTTTTTAGCGCTTCACGAACTTTTAGTGTAGTGAACATGCCTCCCATCTCAATAGGGCCAAATTGCCCATCACCAGTCATCATTGGTAGTGTGTTTTCAGGTAAAGGCATATCCATTATTGCAGCCATATCACTCATTTCAGACATACCTGTTTCACCCATCGGCATATAGTCAGGCACTAGTTTTGAAAATGCTTTTGCTATTCCTTTTTGGCTCACGCCTATCATGTTTGGCACGTCATGACCCATTGCATTCATCGTGTGGTGAGATTTATGACAATGAAAAGCCCAATCTCCAGGATTGTCAGCAACCATCTCTATTGCTCGCATTTGTCCTACAGCAATATCGGTTGTTACTTCTGGCCATCTTGCAGATTTCGGAACCCAGCCGCCATCTGTGCCGGCTACTTCGAATGTATGGCCATGAATATGAATAGGATGATTAGTCATGGTTAGATTGCCAATACGAATACGTATTTTTTCATTTTTTTGCGCAACAATTGGCGCAATACCAGGAAAAACACGGCTATTAAATGTCCATAAATTAAAATTAAGCATGGTATTAGTTTGCGGCTTATAACTTCCAGGCTCAATATCATACGCATTCAATAAAAAAGCATAATCACGGTCTACTTTCATCGTGTTCATGTTTTTGGGATGGGTAATCCAAGACCCCATCATACCCATTGCCATTTGCGTCATTTCATCTGCATGTGGATGGTACATAAATGTTCCCGCGCGACTTGCCACAAACTCATAAACAAATGTTTTTCCTGGCTCAATGGCGGGTTGTGTAAGCCCGCTAACGCCATCCATGCCGCAAGGTAATATCATGCCGTGCCAATGGATACTGGTTTTCTCTGGTAATTGGTTGGTGACATATATCCTGACATGATCACCTTCTACCACTTCAATGGTTGGACCAGGGCTTTGTCCGTTATAACCCCACAGGTAGGCAACCATGCCTGGTGCAATTTCTCTTTTGACGGGCTCTGCTACCAAATGAAATTCTTTGACGTTGTTATTCATTCGCCAAGGGAGACTCCAGCCATTTAAGGTAGTAACTGGCTGGTATGGTCTGCCAGTCTTAGGTATCAGTAATGGTTGGGTTTGCGCATGCTCAGCAGTAACGAGCTCTGGAATACCAGCTAGTGCTGCTTTATTTACTGCGCTCAATGCAACGCCTGCGCTCGAAAGTTGTATAAATTGTCTACGATTCATTGTGATATGCTTCCTTCTAAAGTAGTAGGTGAGCCGATTAATGCCATTTCTAAATCGCTTTCAGCTTTCCAGAAGTCTCGGAGTACCATCATGTATTGATTAACTGCTAATACTTGCTCGCGCGCTGTTTGCATTAACTCAAATGGACTAATTAGCATGCCGTTATAGCGTAGTAGGCTTTCGCTTAATAGTCTTTTCCTTAAGGGGATTATTTGATCGCGGTAGCTTTGTGCAATCGCATAGCGCGAAGTGTAAAAGTCGTACTGCTGACGTACTTCTGAAGCTGCAATGATTGCCTGTTGTTTAGCTTCATTTATTGCTTGCATATAACGTGCTTCAGCGCGTTTGACTCTGGCGGTACCCCAATCAAAAAGTGGAAGCTCAAAACTAATTTCTATGCCTTTTTTGGGTGTATCACCACGGCGGCCTTCAAGTACGCGCGCAGGTCCAAACTCCAGTACATTAATCAAACGAGTAGATTTTGTTAATCCTAGCTGTTTGGCTAATGCCAATGTGTTTAATTTAGTCTGTTGTAGATCTAGGCGCTTGGCAAAATCGGTAGCATTGATTTGTTTTAAGTCGTTTTGATTATCAGGTAGATTAGGTAGTCTTGTCGGCAATTTGAAATCATCGGGATTTGATAGTCCTAGCAGCCTTGTTAAGTTTTCTCTAGCTTGAATACAGTCGTATTTCGCCTGTTGGTAGGCAAGCGTATTTTCAATTAAAAAACTTTGCTCTCTATCGGCTTGCATCTTACTCCAGTTGCCAGCCTGATGCATGCGCGATGCTAACTCGCCAGATGCTTTTGCGGATTCCATTAATTGCTCTAAATAATCCAATTTCTGATGCATGGCTAGAGCATCGATATAAGCATTGCGGGTTTCTCTAGCCAGGTTGAGAATGCTGAGTGCGACTTGATTTTGTTGCCGTTTAAAATGTTGTTTTTCTATTTCTGTTGCTTTTGACATAGTGAATAGTGCCATTAGATTCATGGTAAACACTTGCTCGATTGTGTAGTCGCCATTGTTTCTCGCATAAAGCATAGAAAAGCGTGGATTTGGCAGTCGCCCAGCTTGAACGACATTCGACTCAGCAATTTGCAATTGATAAAAATCTGCTTGCAAATTGGCATTATTGATTAATGCAATTTGCACTGCATCATCTAGTCTTAATGGCTTTGCCAAAAGTGATTTGACTTGCGCTGCATTTTCTTTAATCAGCGCATCTGAGTTAGCCCATACTGGCTTTTGTTTAATATGTTGTTTTGTAGTGGCTTCTACTCTGTTAAAGCCACCATCTGGGCTGAATGTAGTGCAGCCAACCATGCTCGACAACAGCATGATCAATACTACTCTTGATAAATCGGCAACGTTTAAATGTTGCATTAGGAACCTCCTGCATTAAAAAACTAAAATCGATGGACACACTTGCCCTAAGGATTTAATGCAGTATGGGTGGTTTGATGGTGTTAGATATGTAGTCGCTGTAGAATGGTATATCTAGTGCGGCTTGCTTATTCGCATTTCCGCTGATAAGGACAAACAAAGGTGCAGGACTTAGTACAGCGCCAGCACTTGCGAGCACACACGCATTACAAAAAGTGCATTGATGTGACGGTTGATTATTTTTAGTTTGATTATCTGAATGTTGATGACACGACTTCACACCATGTACTTTAGTAACTGTAGAGTGCACATTATTGCTTACCATCATATCGGTGCTGATAATTGCTGCCGTTGCCATACTCAACGGTAACCACAACATCATTATTAAACAGATAAGTTTTTTCATTGAGATTAGGATAGCGCTTCTGCCCGTTTGGTTCAACGTTTTTTTAAACAGCGATGAAAATGGCTAAAACGTTAATAATCTGCCCAAACTGACAAAGAAAATTGCTTTTTTAATTGCTAGCCCTTCATGAGCAAATAGTTTTTCGTATGCATCCAACTGACTTTGGTATTTCATCGCTAGGATTTTAAGCGCTTCATCTGTTGTGTGGGAAGCTATATCATTCGTTTTGTAATCAATTATCCAGCGTATATTGTCTTCAACAAAGGTGCGGTCAATGACTCTTTTAGAAACGGCATTTTCAGTTAACGATTCAATCGCAAGCTCACTAGCAGCAGTTGTTCTTGATGCAAGTACCCACTTGCCTTGATCACTCTCGATAGTAGTTATTAATAGGCGAATGACACGTTTTACACCTGTGTCGATTGCAGCAGTTTCGTAATTTTCGCGCTTAAACCAGCGCTGTATTGCAGCACTTAAAGCTTCTATACGCGTTGCCGACCAATTTTCAAGGCCTTCTTCAGCTATTAGTTGTAAATATAAATGCGTTAATATGCCAATATCAGCATCTAACGTGTTTTCATCTTCGGCGATATTGCTATTATTGCCTTCAAAATCATTTGATTGGTGATTGCTCGGCATTTTAATTGGGCTTAGTGGTTTGCTGAGCCTAATTAGTTGCGGTACAAAATCTGCTAACTGTGTACTTGGTTGAGCTGTTTGCATTATTTGGGTTTTGATAACATGTTCATCATCAAAGGAGGTGTGAACAATTGGCCATAGTACGTCTAAAAACGTATTTTTGGGGGCTTTAGTTTGCCCTTTTACATCTGTTTTTGCTGCGCCTAGCAGGTGTAAACTACGCTCAGCTCGCGTTGCTGCAACATACAACACGCGCGCATCCTCTAAAGCAGCACGCTCTTTTTCTAGCATTTTCAGATAATCATAGGCGGTCACTTCGTTTGTTAGCTGCGTATGGCCTCGAGGTATATACGGTGCAGTAACCAAACTTATATTGTCTACTGCGTCTTCGGCTTCTTCTAACATTACCTCTTCCCAAAGCAGCAAAGGTTGTTCATTACCACCTGTCTTGCGGTCTAAGCCAGGTAAAATCACCGTGTCAAATTCCAGCCCCTTAGATTTGTGAATGGTCATAAATTGCAAGCGATCATCTGCATTTGCATCAGGCGCAGCGTAAAGTTTTTCTACTTCTGCTGCCAGTAATTGCGGTGAAAACTGACCAGCACTTTCGAGTTCTTCAATGCGCGAAAAGAATGCTTGTACATCACGTACATCACCAGCATCCCACAAACAATCTGCTCCGCCGAGCAGCAGCCAGGCACTGTAGAGCCAGCGACTTACCGTTTGACGGCCCTGATGCTGTAAAGCTTGGTTCAATATATCTCGCACATGCAATACACGCTGTTGGCCATCTTCGCTCAAGCTTGATAAGCGGTCTTCTTGATACATTAACTGCATGACAGTACTGTTTTTATCATCCGATATCAGTGCATATAAATCGGCCAATGTAAGTCCACACCATGGCGCTCGTAAAATCGCTAACCAATGTACGCGGTCTGCACGATGATGGAGAGCATATGTCAGTGATAGTAAGTCTTGAACTATTTGGCGATTTGCCAGTTCTTCAATTTCTACAGCTTGAAAACTCAAGGTTGGATGATTACGACGTATTTCTGTTACCAATGCCGTTAAGTGGCTCCTTGCACGGACCAACACGGCAATTTTTGCATCTGGTTTTCGCTGATGTGTTTTTTGAATGATTTCAATGATGCGATCTGCTTCTAATTGGCGAACATCTGTTAATAGTGAATTTTCGTCACTGTTCTCATCATCCACGCTAGGTTTTTCGTCTAACAAAGCGTGTATAAATACTCCCGCGTTATCATCATCATCTTTAGTGGCAACAAACGGGCGATAGCGAATAGCCCCACGACTAATACTGTCTTGACTAGGAAAAATAAGCTTAAAAGCTTGATTTACCCATTCTATGACCGATGGGCAAGAGCGGTTATTGCGCCACAACTTCAATGGTTTCAGTTTGATACTGCCAATACCTTGTTGCGTCACACGTAAAAATAAACCTACATTAGCTTTGCGGAAGCGATAGATAGACTGCATAGGATCGCCAACACAAAACAAGGTACGGCCATCTTCTCTTTGCCAACCGCGTGTTAGTGCTTCTATTAATTTGATCTGAGACGGGCTGGTGTCTTGAAACTCATCTATCAGTAAATGTTGGATGCGGTAATCAAATTTTAGGGCTAAGTCAGTAGGGTTGCCAGTTGTATCCTCTAGAGCAAATAGAGCGCGTTGGGCAATTTCCACAAAGTCGACTTCACCATGTGCTTGAAAAACAAGCCATAATTCGCCAACTGCAATATGAAGCAATTGCGCTAACGTAGCAATCATTTGCCATGCAGTATCATCTTGCTGAGGTGATGGCAGGCTGCGCAAACGTAAGATTGCCGCTTCTGCACCATTTAATTGTTGTAGCGATGCAATTAATGATGTTAGCGCTTCTTTGTAGGGTTTGGCTTCATTGGTAGGAGGTAAACCCATGTTTTTATCTAGACGTTTTCGTAGGTTGCCGCCAGAAGTCAGTAAAAGCTCTGCAATTGATTGCCACTGTCGCAGTGAATCAGTTGTTGCAGCTAAGTAAGTGTGCCAATCCAATAGCTGTGCAATAGGGTGTGAAGCTTCTAACTGACTGGCAGCAAAGCGGGCAATTGGCATTAAAGTTTCTTGAATGCTAGTTGATAGTATGTTTGCAGCAGCTTCAATGTCATCCGTAATCATTGTTGCCAATGCGTGCGCCGCATCTTCTGCCGTATGCTGACTTTGCGTGTAGGCTAGCCATTGGTCGCGTTTTGCCAGCATCTCTGCTAGCAATTGCGTCAATTTGTAGGTGTCATTGTCAAAATATTGTAAGGCGGCTTGAACAGTTGCTCCATATTCGGGATGCTCCAAATGCTCAATCGCACGTATTGCAGCTTCTTCATAATATTGACGTGGGTCATCTCTTACTGCAGGTTGTGTGCCAAAACGGCTTAGCAAAGGCATCTGCCTTGCAAGGTTGGCGTTGAGTGAGTCAATTGTGTAAATACGTAAACGCGATGGCGTATCCAGTAACTGCCAGCCAAGCATTTTCGAGCGTGCTAATACAGCTTGACCCAAATTAAATGTGATTTTTTTGTGTGCTTGTTCAGGGAGAGTGTCACTTGCAGCTAGTTGCAAACTATCCATAATGCGTGACTTCATTTCTGAAGCAGCCTTGTTGGTAAACGTAATCGCAATGATTTCTTCGGGCGCTTGTACTGTTTCCAGCAACTTAAGAAAACGCTGCGTTAAAAGCTCTGTTTTCCCCGCACCTGCAGGGGCTTCTACGATAAATGAATCATGTGCTAATGCCTGCTCTCGGCTTATACTGTCTTCTTCCAGTAAAGTAATTGATGTGTTGGCATCAGGTCGCATCAGGCTTTGTCTTTCAGGTGCTGGCGTTCAAATTGTAGTTGACGTTCTGGTAGACGTAGAAGCGGCGTAATGTCACAAAAGGCAAGCTCGCTCTCATGCTTAAACTTTACTGCAGCATCACCGTTTTTTATTCGAACCGCTGTCTCAGTAATACTTTGTTTCCAATGTTGAATAATACTTTGCCAATTCGGAAAGCTTGCCTCATCAAATACTTTTCTGCCACGTGCGTCATCAAAGACAGTTGCTCCTTGAATGATTTCATCCGCTGCAGCTATACCAATAAAAGCATTGTCCGCAATTCTTACTCTGGCATAGCATACAGCACCAATTTCATGCTCAGTATCTTGTAAAACAAATGCAGCATAAATAGGAAGTTGTGGTTCAGTAATATTAACTTCTGCCCAGTTCTTATAATCTAGTTGATTACCAGTTTTATAGTCGATTAAGACCAAGCGTTGGTCATTCAATTGGTCAATCCGGTCAATCACTAGCTTAATCCGAATACCTTCTATATTAATCTCGTATGGCTGCTCACAGGCCAATACATCAAAGCGTTGAGGACGTTGCATTTCAACTTCTGTCAGCCATGCATAGACTAGCTTGGTTAATCGTGCTGCTTCTAAATCTAGAAAGCGTGCTGAGAATGCATGATTGTGTTCTTGATTAAATGCAGATAAAACTGTTTCTGCTATGCCTAAAAGTGACGACTTTAGTGCATCTGGTGTTGCGCTATGTAATATCTCTCCGCTTTTTCCAGCCCAAAATTTTGCCAGCACTGCGTGCACCAAACTACCGCGCTCCATGGCATCTAATCCATTTGCTGGCTCATCCAACTTTCTTGCGTGCAGGCGATATTGATAAAATGCCCAAGCTGGGCATATTGCTTGGGCTTTTAGTAAACTCGTCCCTCCGCTGATATGTTCCCCCTGACTTACGGCTGGCGCCTTATGGTCTTCTAACCATTGCCAATCATGGGTTGATACACTCGTTAATGATTCCGCTAATGTTCGGCAGAGATTAGGTGGTGAACTAACATTGGTCAAACCCTGCATCAGAGGGCTCGGACGTAATACGCGCTCACCATCTTTTAGCGCACTTGAAAAAATGACTTCTTGGGCACTTTTTATTAGGCGTTGATGAACCGCCATCGCAAAATTGGCTTGCACTTCGCTACTAGCATTGGGTGTTTTTGCATGGCGTTGTATCTCTGCTGGAAGGAGGGCATTATGTCTCGCAACAGGCGGCCACACATGGTCATTCATGCCCATCACCCACAACCCATCCAGCGGTTCAGCACAAGCTTCTAGCATGCCCATGACCTGAATAGCGGGCAACGTTTTTCTCTCTGCTTGAAATATTTGGTTTTTACACAGCTGTGTCAAACATTTAAGCGCTTCATTTGCAGTCATCTTGTTTATCAGAGGGGTTAGGTTGGCAAGCGCTTGCAGGACTTTGTTAAACGATTGAACTGCCTGGTATTCATAGCTTGAAATACTGCGCTCGCCTTGCCAATGTGTGCTTTCCAGTGCAATCTTAAATACATCTGCCCATTCGCTAGGTTTAGCTATTCGACTGTTTTGCTCAGCAATTTCCATCAATACTTTCGTATCTGCCAATAGCGATGGTAGCTGCAATGGATGCTCGCCTTGATTAGCATGTTCTAAAAACCGCAAAAAACGATGACTGCTTAAGCTCAATGTGCAATCTTGCCGCATACGCGCATCCAGCAGTGCACGCGCATCCTGCTCCTGTAAACTGGCAGACCAGTATACGCTGTGAATTAATTGTGATATTTCGCTTTGAAGCAGTGATTGCTTTTGCCAAGCAAATCGAAGCAGATTCAATGCTGTAATAATGATTGGTAGGCTTGAAAGTGTTACACCTAATGTAAAGTCATAGCAGCGCTGTATTTCTGCTTGCGATGGTATATGCGTTTCAGGGTGAAATGCGTCATCAAGCAAAGTGGATAACTTAGTACGCAAAGCTTCCAGTTCTGGTACTACAATAGCTAACTTTGCATTAGGGTTACATTCTAATTGCTCTAAACTCCAGGCAACGGCTGCTCGGCATTCAGCATCTTGATCCGTTAAATTGACATGAGAGCATTGCTGAACTGATGGCATTGTTAACACGTAATGGCTGACATTTACACCGCGTTTTTCTAATACCGTAATTAAGCGTTTTGTATGAGGGTGCAATCGATCAAACCCAGCTAATGCGATATGGCTAGGCAGTTGCCCAGCATTTCTTGCTAAACAATTAATTTGCCATTCTTCATAGCGTACTGCTTCTAGCACATTATTAGTAGCACAGCGTTGCTGAAAATCTTCTCGCCAGCGCATAAACTGCAGCGTTTCTTCCGTGGCTTCTGCAGTATTTACCTTCAAACGCCACTCAGTCATTAAGCGGTTAGCCTCAATTGCCGCGCTGGCAAGGCCTGTTGTGTCAAACAAGTCTGCAGCAACATGACTTTTTAGCGATTGTTGAATGCTTTGCTCCCATAATAAGCCTTCCTGCATTGCTGATAGGACTTGTGTTGGAACAGTGTCAGCTTCAATCTCGCCTAGTAGAATAGCTGTTTCAATGATGTGATCTAGCCAATCAGATAACGTATAAATTTCTGGCGCTAGCCATTGATTGTTGCCATTTTGTTTTTCGCGGGCTTGAATCGTCATCTGCAAGCTTCTGGCAAGACGCGTCGTAGCGCATAAGATAATAGGTGACTCAACTTGAGATGACATAGGATTATTTTAAACGAGAGCAAAAGATAGTTCATCTATTAAATAGACACGAATGAAAAAAGTTAAAATAATACTGATCCTATTGGTTTTGTTGGATAATGGCCTCATATATTAAGTAAATGTTTCCTGGAGCAAAGTAATGTTGGCAAAAGCAGCAAAATCAATTAAATGGGCGTTGATGTTCTTGATAATCCCGATTGGACTTTTTGCGCTTTATACATGGGCAGTTTTGTCTTGGAGCTACTCATCTGGAGAACGTGCCGGTTATGTGCAGAAATTATCGCAAAAAGGCTTTCTGTGTAAGACATATGAAGGTGAATTGATTCTGGTTTCGATGCCAGGGACTCAGGCTGAAAAATTCTACTTCACGGTGAAAGACCCCAAAATTGCGCAAAAAATTAATGAAACAGTGGGTAAGCGCGTACGTTTAACCTATGAACAACACATTGGTGTGCCATCCAGTTGCTTTGGAGAGACATCGTATTATGTGAATAATGTAACAGTCGTAACGGAAAAGTTAATTGATCAAGAAATGTTTCCGCAGTAATACTATCAATAGAGACTTAACTCATCTATACAGACAATAATGCAAAAAGCAACAGCTAAAACAGAAGAGAAAAACTACATCACACCAGAAGGTTTTGCTGCGCTACAAACAGAGTTTAATCAGCTTTATAAAGTAGAACGTCCAGAGGTGGTACGTACTGTTGCCTGGGCGGCTAGCAATGGCGATCGCAGTGAAAACGGTGATTATATCTATGGAAAACGTCGGTTACGTCAAATCGATAGTCGTTGCCGTCATCTCATGAAGCGAATGGATTTAGCTGTCATTGTTAACAGTGCGGAACAACAGCACCTAGAGAAGGTGTTTTTTGGTGCTTGGGTCACTATATATAACTTAGGTGATGATAGCGAGCATACTTATAGGATAGTTGGCAAAGATGAAATAGAGCCTACCAAAGGATATATCTCATGGGTATCGCCGTTAGCAAAAGCATTGCATGGTAAGTCAGTTGGTGATGTTGTAAATGTTCATACGCCTAAAGGAGAAGGCGAGTTCGAGATAATCGAAATCAAATACTGATTTTGTGTAAGAAAGAACGCAAAAGTACAAACAGTTGTCAGAGCAGGATTAGGGCAGTGCGTTAGCTAAACACTTATGGTATATTACACAGCTCGTTTTTTGACTCATTTAGCGCGTTTTAGCGCTGAAATCTTGAAAGCTTAATTTATGTTAGAACTTATTCGTAACCATTCTAAAGGTTGGTTAGCAAAAATCATTTTGGCCGCGATTACGATTCCATTTGCATTATTTGGTATTGATCAATATTTAAGTAATGCGGGTGGTAATGTTCCAGTTGCAACAGTCGATAAAGATGAAATATCACTACAGGAATATAGTAATACAGTCGAGTCCGTCAGAAAGAGGATGATGGCGCAAGGTGATAAGTTTGATCCCGCTGTACTGGATAGCCCAGTATTTAAGAAGTCCATATTAGATGGTCTTATTATGCGCCGCTTGGTTAATGCCGAAACGAAACGCGAAAATTTCACGATCAGTGATGCACAGCTAAATCAATATATACTTTCATTACCAGAGTTTCAAGAAAATGGTCAATTTTCGCAAGAGCTATACCAAAGTGCTTTAGAGCAGAATGGTTTAACAGCTAATCAATTAGAATCTAATATCCGTAATGATCTAACAGTAGCGCAAGTACGTGACGATTTGGCAAAGCTTGCTTTTGCACCAAAATCTGTCGCAGAGAATACAGTTAAGTATCAATACCAAAAACGCGATGTTTCAACTGCAGAACTGAAAACATCAGCATTCTTATCAGATGTGAGTATTACGCCTGAACAAGTTAAAGACTATTACGAACTGCACAAAGACAAGTTTAAAGTACCAGAGAAGGTCAAAATGGAGTTTGTACTGCTTTCTGCAGCAAACCTAATTGGCGATGTAACAGTGAGCGATGAAGAGGTCAGAGCTTTTTATGACCAAAATATTGAGAAATTCCAAGGTGATGAACAACGTGAGGCCAGTCATATATTGATAGGCTTTGGTGTTAATGCTTCAGATGAAGACAAAGCGAAAGCAAAAGAAAAAGCATTAGAAATAGATGCTCAACTTAAAGCAGACCCTAAACGTTTTGAAGAGCTAGCAGTGAAGTTCTCGCAAGACCCTGGCTCCGCATCAAAAGGCGGTAGCCTAGGTAGTTTTGGACGTGGCGCGATGGTTAAGCCTTTTGAAGATGCTGTCTTCGCCATGCAGGTTGGTGATATTAGTGATGTTGTTGAGTCTGAGTTTGGGTATCACATCATTAGACTTGATGGTGTCACAGGCAATTCATCATCTTTTGAGGATATGAAGCCGCAAATCAAAGGTGAATTGATTTTCCAAAAAGCACAAGTTAAATATGCTGAGCTAACGGAAGAGTTTAGTAATATTGTTTACGAACAGTCAGGTAGCTTACAGCCAGTTGCCAAACAGTTTAATCTAACTGTACAAACGACTGATTGGCTTAGTCGTGAAGAAGGTGCTAAATACTTTAAGAACAGCACACAATTAATGAACCAAGTTTTTTCAGATAGTGTATTGAAAGAAAAAAGAAATACAGAAGCAGTAGAAGTGGCGCCAAACAATCTGATTGCTGCGCGAGTTGTGGATTATCAACCTGAGGCCCCTAAAACATTTGATGATGTTAAGGAGGGTATCGAGGCAGTGCTGAAACTGGAAGCCGCAATGAAGCTAGCAGAAGAAAAGGGTAAGGCAATATTGGCAAAACTAGAAGCCGGGGAAGAGGAGAGTACATTAGAGTGGATTCCTGAAGTGACTGTTGATCGTAAAAATGCACAAGGCTTGACTGAGCCTGTTATGAATCAAGTATTTAAGATCAATGCTTCGAAATTACCTGCTTTTGCAGGGTTTACCGACGGTAACCGTGCATTTGTGCTTGTTAAAGTTTCAAATGTCATTAATGCAATTGCTGATGATGACGACCTAAAACAAAAGGCACAATTTGAATATGAAGCTGCGCTTGCTCAAGCTTATGTCAGTGCTTATGGTGATTCGCTGAAAGCAAAAGCAGATATTGAAATCAGTAAAAAGATTTTAGAAGCTGGGTCTCAACAACCATAGAGAAACCATGAATAATAAAAAAGCTGACATATTGTCAGCTTTTTTTATGCACAACAAATTACGCTTATTCAATTTGTCCTGCTGCAGTGATGTTCATACCACCATCTACATAAGTGATTTCACCTGTGATACCAGAAGCAAGGTCGCTACACAAGAAAGCGGCTGCATTCCCGACTTCTTCTATCGTTACATTTCGGCGCAGTGCAGCATGTTTCTCATTGAAACCAATCATCTTATCGAAGTCGCCAATTCCAGAAGCTGCTAATGTTTTAATTGGTCCAGCGGATACAGCGTTTACGCGAATACCTCTTGGGCCAAGGCTTTGCGCAAGATAGCGTACATTAGCCTCTAGACTGGCTTTTGCAACCCCCATCACGTTGTAATTAGGCATCGTACGTTCTGCACCAAGATAGCTTAATGTTAGTAAACTACCATTACGACCTTCCATCATGGGGTATGCGGCTTTTGCAAGTGCAGAGAAACTATATGAGCTAATATCATGCGCAATTCGGAAATTCTCGCGGTCAACCGCATCCAAATAATCACCAGCAAGTGCACTTTTTGGCACAAATGCTATTGAGTGTACTAACCCATCTAAACCGTCCCAGTGTTTCGCAAGCGCTGGGAATAGCGCTTCAATTTGTGCATCTTCAGCAACATCACAGGGTAATACAATATTCGAATCGAAATCGGCAGCAAGATCAGCCACACGTTTTTCATGTTTTTCCATTTGATAGGTAAAGGCAAGTTCTGCACCTTCACGCTTCATCGATTTGGCAATGCCATAAGCAATTGAACGATTGCTAAGCAAACCAGCAATCAATATTTTTTTTCCAGCTAAAAATCCCATAATAAATCCTATTAGAAATTGTTTTAATTTTTTGCACTGTTGCTAATTTACTAGCTTGATTGACTTCTTGGGTCTAGTGCATCGCGTAAACCTTCTCCAAGCAGATTATACCCTAACACAGTCAATAAAATGGCCATGCCTGGGTAGAGTGATAGCCACCATGCAAACTGAATATAATCCTTGCCATCGGTTAGGATGTTTCCCCATGATGCCTGCGGCGCTTGAACGCCAAGCCCAAGAAAGCTTAATCCAGACTCTAATAGCACCGCACCAGCTACGCCTAGCACTGCGCTTACAATGATGGGCGTTAAGCTATTAGGGAGTAAGTGTACGAAAATCAACCTAAAATCTTTTGCACCTAGCGTACGGGAAGCTAAAATAAACTCTCGATTGCCCAAGCTCAGAAATTCTGCACGAACGAGTCTGGTCACACCCATCCATGACGTTAAACCAATCACAATCATGACGTTGTATATTGATGGTGTTAGAAAGGCAATCACCGCTAAAATCAAAAAGAAACTAGGAATCGATAGCATGATATCTACTGCGCGCATAATGACTGTATCAACCCAGCCACGATAAAATCCAGCCAAAGCCCCTAATACAATCCCAATTGCAGTAGAGATGCCGACAGCCACTATGCCAACTAATAATGAGATACGACCGCCGTATAACATGCGGCTGAATACATCACGCCCTAGACCATCTGTACCCATCCAATGTTCCCATGATGGGCTTAGTAAGATAGCTTTTACATCGAATGCATCTGGGTCATATGGGGCGATAATTGGCGCAAACATTGCCAGTAAGAACATGATGACTATAATAATAAAGCCTGTCATGGCAAGAGGGTTGGCTAATGCTTTAAACAATAGATTTTTTTGCATAAGCTAATCCCTTGCTACTCCGCGTCTTACACGAGGGTCAGCCCATGCATAAGCAACATCTGCTACTAAATTACCAACCAAAGTGAGCGCTGAACCTATAGTGAGTATACCCATCACTACTGGAAAATCTCTACTCATCACAGCATCATAAAACAGTTTACCCATGCCATCTATCGCAAAAATAGTCTCTGAGATAACAGACCCACCAATTAAGCCAGGAATAGACAACCCAACAATAGTAATCAGCGGTAACAATGCATTTCTGAGTGCGTGTGTGTATACGACGGTATGTTCATTGAGGCCCTTTGCGCGCGCTGTCGTGATGTAGTCTTGGTGCAGCACATCTAACATCCCATTTTTCACAAATAAGGTAATACCAGCTAACCCAGTTACTGATGGGATGACAACAGGCATAATAAGGTGACTGATACTGTCCTTAATT
>JBNLAC010000037.1:0-23113 GCA_050301935.1 Methylophilaceae bacterium
CGGTGCGGATGATGCTGTGATCATAACACCGACACCTGAACCGACACCAACATCGAAAGCGACACCGACACCGACACCGACATCGAAAGCGACACCGACACCGACATCGACATCGACTGATGAACAAAGTCAGATTATTATACTTGGGTTTGATGCAACTAATCTCATTGATGATATCGTGACTTTTGACAATATTCCTGAAGTTGAGAGACTGCAAATAGAGGCTGTTATAAATAACGCGAATGAGAAAAATAGCACTAATAATTTCAATTTGAGAGAGTTAAACCCCAGTGAAATTAAACGTTTGCTGAATTATGAATTGTCTAGAGTTGAATACACTAATCTTGCTTATCGTTTTATAAATATAAACACTAACTCAGTAACCGCTGATGTGGATGAGGTTGATTGGAGTAATATCTCATTTATTAAAGATACTGTAAGCAATTCAAATGAATCATTGCTTTCTTTTGACAACGAAACCTCATTGAAATTTACTGGTATAGCTATGACAGCGAGTGCTGTATGGTGGGCTTTAAGAGCTACTGGGTTGCTTGCAAGTGTGCTGACATCCTTACCTGCTTGGAGACAAGTCGATTTACTCGCTGTACTCTCTGATAACGAAAATTTAATGCAAAATGAAGCTAGCACAGGTTCTAACGGATTAACTGGTTTAAATAAACTATAAAAACTATGCCAATCAAATCATTATTCCAATTAGGTATTATTGCAAAGCTGAGCTTAGGTTTAGTGTCAATGGTAATTAGTTTATTTTTGATTGCTGATATTTTTTTCGACATTTTGCCAAACAAGGAAAACATACAACAAGCCTATCGTAAACAACTTGCTGAGAGCTTATCTATACAACTCGTTACATTAATGCAAGATGACTATACGGAAGCATTAAATAAAACGCTGCAACATGTTGCTATTAATCACCCTGATATTACCTCTATCGGCATCCGCAATAAAGATGGACTATTGGAGTTTTTTACACCAAATCATAAAAAAAACTGGCAAACTTCAAGTAACGAAACCCTATCTGCCAACCAACTCCGTGTCCCAGTTCAATCAAACAATCAAGTATGGGGTGAAATTGAATTAAACTTCGAAAAAACTACTGAAAAGAGTTTGATTAATCAACTTTTGGTATCTAATATTTTGTGGTTAGTAGCCATCGGAATGTTAAGCGGTATTTTTTTCTATGCTTACTTAAAACGTGTTTTGCATCATCTCGATCCTTCAAAAGCCGTACCAAGCAGAGTTGATAGTGCTTTTGATATCATTGCTGATGGAATTATAGTACTGGATAAAAGTGGCCAATTATTATTGGCCAATGATGCTTTTAAAAAGCTCTGCAATGTTGAAGAAAATATATTACACGGCAAGACTCTAGCTGATTTAGCGCTTACTAAACCATTAGTTAAACTATTGAATCATAAACTGCCTTGGGATAAGCACTCTAATAATAATGCTCAATTAAATGATGTGCATTTGGAAACAGTAACGACTGATAATGAGCCAGTCAATTTGTTAGTCTCAAGCGTATCGATTGACGATGATGAAAATCAATGTAGAGGCTATTTAGTCACTTTTAAAAATATTAGCGAACTTCAAGAAACTAACAACAAACTAAACAAAACACTTGAAGAACTCAAACTTTCACGTGCGAAATTAGAGATTAATAACCAGCAATTAAAAGAAATGGCATATCGTGATCCGCTCACTGGCTGTCTGAACAGACGCGCATTTTTTCAAGAGGCTGAAGAAATCTTTTTATCTGCAAATCAAGGTAACAGAACTCTTTTCTGTGTCATGGCCGATATTGATTTTTTTAAGTCTTTCAACGATATATATGGTCACTATATTGGCGACCAAGTCATACAGATAGTTGCAAAAACATTTAGTTCATGTCTTCGCCCTACCGATATTATTTGTAGGTATGGTGGTGAAGAATTCTGCATATTACTCTATGACATTACTGAAGAGTCAGCCTATCAAGTGTGTGAGCGTATGCGAAAAACAGTTGAAGAAACAGCGAATAAATCAATTCGTTATAAGGATATAAAAACAATCACTTCAAGTTTTGGTATCGCCTCCATCAATTCTGGCGCCACTTCAATTGAGAGTTTAATTGACTATGCTGATAATGCGCTCTACATGTCCAAAGAATCGGGTAGAAACAGAGTGACAAGATGGACATCATCTTTACTGAACTAGATCTTCCTAAATCAGACTTTGATTTATTCCATTCATTAATTAATCATCACTAAAAATCACCTTTGGCATTAATGACCCAATAATCATGGCAACAATACTAACACCCAAACCAATCAGCTGTGGCGGAACCAGCATATCTTCACCAAATACTAATTCGATAGCTATCCAACTGCCTATGCCAAACAGAATTGCAAATAACGCTCCCTGACTGGTAGATTTTTTCCAGAATGCACCAAACACCAGTGGCACAAAAGCACCGGCTAATGTCACCTTGTAAGCTGATTCAACCATGCCAAAAATAGACCGCTCTGAATTGAGCGCATAAATTAATACACAAGTAGCAAATCCGACCAAGCTCAGCCGCATAACTTTGAGCATGCCTTTATCAGTCAAATGTGGCATCAAGTCTTTAACAATATTTTCTGCAAACGTTACTGACGGTGCCAACAATGTAGCAGAAGATGTACTCATGATTGCAGAAATGACAGCGCCAAAGAATATTACCTGCGCGAACAAAGGCGTGTGCTGCAATATCATGGTCGGTAGAACGCGTTGCGAATCATCGGCAGCTAGTTGCCCAAACACAGTAGGGTCGATAATCGTTGCTGCATAAGCAATAAACATTGGTACAAAAGCGGAACAGAAATAAATCGTTGCACCGATAATAGAGCCCCATAAGGCAACTTTTGCATTTTTAGCTGAGGTAATCCTTTGAAAAACATCTTGTTGCGGAATAGACCCTAGCATTAATGTGACCCAACCACCTATAAAGGTAAGGTACATCCAAATATCCGCATTATCAGGGAAGAATTGCAATTTACCTGCTGCATGTGCATGCGCTAATACAGGGGCTACACCGCCAGTCATCCCCGCTACAATATAGGCGATATAGAGAAGACCTGCAATGATGACGATCATTTGAATAAAATCAAGTATAGCGACAGATAGCATGCCGCCTAAAGTTGTATAGGTAAGCACTATAACAACGGCAATGACCATACCTAAATCCTGACTTACTGCACCTTGGGTAAGAATATTGAAGACTAAACCTAATGCGGCTATTTGTGCAGCAACCCACCCTAGATAAGAAATGACTATCGCGATAGTGGTTAATATTTCTACTGTGCGGTTATACCGCATACGATAAAAATCACCCAGGGTAATAATATTCAAGTTGTAAAGCTTGGTTGAAAAAAATAGACCTGCAACAATCAAACACATACTTGCACCAAACGGATCGGCTGCCAGCCCATTAAAACCATCTTGCACAAAGGTAGCAGAAACACCAAATACAACCTCCGCTCCAAACCAAGTTGCAAATACTGTTGCTATTACCACAGGCAAAGGTAAATGACGTCCAGCGACTGCATAATCTTTTACATTATGCACATCTCTCGCTGCGAGCAAACCGATGGAAACAGAAACAAGAATATAAGCAACAACGAACCAAATAAGCACTTGAAGTCCTAAATTAAAGTTAAAAAATTTACGGATTAGATTATTTCATAAATATATTTATCAATCTATGTCGATAAAGGGTTAACTTAATTATTTTTTATTGTATAATGCACGGCTCAACGCGCCCGTAGCTCAGCTGGATAGAGTACTTGGCTACGAACCAAGGGGTCAGGAGTTCGAATCTCTTCGGGCGTACCATATAAAACAAAGGGTTAGCATATTGCTAGCCCTTTGTTATTTCTGCGTTTTACAATTAATCCAAATCAACAGTTGAGGGCCTTTTTGACGTTTAATCGCGCGATTTACTTTGGTCACGATGATTCATAATCTATACATGAACCATGAAAACAAATCAAAACCATTGGATTTAGAAGCTCGTATCAGACTTATACAAAGTCATGACGACTTTCCTGCGCTGTCGAACACAATCAGCGAGATCAATGAAGTAGTAAGCTCGGAAACGTCATCAATACATGCTTTAAGTAGTATCATCCTGGAAGATTTTTCACTAACTAATAACTTACTGAAAGTAGTGAATACTGTCTCCTATGGTCAGTTTGGTGGCAAAATCAGCACCATATCCAAAGCAGTTGTGATTCTTGGTTTTGATGTCGTTCGTAATATTGCCACTGCACTAATTTTATTAGACTTCCTTGAAAACAAATCCCAATCTGAACAAATATTGGATAAAGTGATAGCTGCCTACTTTGTCGGACTAACCTCGCGCCAACTGACCATTAACCAGCAAACAAACAATTATGAAGAAGCGATGATTTGCGGCATTTTTCATCATTTGGGACACTTACTTTCGATTTTTTATTTTTATGAAGAGTCTGAACAGGTTAACCAATTAATTGCGGAAGGCATGTCTGAGCATGAGGCATCCCGCAGCGTGCTGGGCGTTTCTTATGACAATCTGGGTGTTGCAGTTGCAAAAATTTGGAAACTACCGCAGCAAATCTTACACGGCATGCAAGGCTTGCCAGATGATAAAATCAAAGCCTCCTCAAATGAGTTTAGTCAGCTTAAATTAACGGTCAACCTTGCTAGCGAATTAGCAGCTATTGCTGCCAGTGAAAACAAACAAGACAAGCATAAATCAATACAAGCCCTAGTAGCAAAATACAAAAAAGCACTTCCAGTTGATGTTGCATCACTTCAAAAAGTACTGGAAGAAAGCTTAAAAGAAGTTTCTACTCGTGGCAACATTGTAAAACTTGCTGCTAAAAGCTCTCAATGGTTACAGCGTGTTACGCAGTACACCAATAGATCTCTAGCAAAAACCGACCAAACAGCCGTGCTCACTAATGACGTGCAAGCAAATTCGTCAGAAGATCATGCCTTGTCGCAAGACGAATCGCAAAGTGCGAATAAGGAAAGCGGCGAAGCAATTTTAGAGGCTGGTATTAATGACATCATGAATACGTTAATTGGCGAATATAACCTAAATGATGTTTTACAAATGATATTAGAAACAATGTATCGTGGTTTGAAGTGTCATCGTATCGTATTATTTATTCGTGATAATAAAACGAACATGATGCGTGGACGCTCAGGCTACGGGGCAGACATTGATCAATTAATCCCACAGTTTAAATTCTCATTGGACTATACCGCTGATGTGTTTCACTTGTCTGTTGATAAAGGTGCAGACATTGTTATTGCTGATACAACGACTGAGCCAGTCGCATCCAAAATCCCCCAATGGTATAAAAAAATCTCAATCGCAAAGAGCTTTTTGCTGTTACCTGTCATGATTAAAGACAATGCCGTTGGCTGTTTTTATGCAGATACTGAAACCAAACATGGCTTTGATGAAACATCTAAAGAGTTAGGTCTACTAAGAACCTTACGCAACCAAGCAGTATTAGCGATAAAACAACATTAAACAAATCACTTTTCTATTACTTAACATTAGCACACAAAAAAACTATTCATATTTCTATTCCAAATTGCTTAAATTAGGCATAGGATAGTAAGCATATGGTCTTAGTTTTTAAGCAAATCGCGCTATGTTAATCGGTATACCAAAAGAAATAAAAAACCATGAGTATCGCGTAGGTCTTACGCCAAACGGCGCATCCATTCTGATTCGTCACGGGCACCAAGTCATTATTGAAAACAATGCGGGGCAAGGCGCTGGATTTGATGATCAAGCATATCAGCAAGCCGGTGCGAGTATTGTCGAAAATGCTGGCGATGTTTTTGCGCAAGCAGACATGATTGTCAAAGTGAAAGAGCCGCAACCAGCAGAGTGTCACATGTTACGTGCTGGACAAATTCTGTTCACCTACCTTCATCTTGCACCAGACCCTCAACAAGCAAACTTATTACTTCAATCTGGTTGCATTGCGATTGCCTATGAAACAGTCACCGATCACTTTGGTGGATTGCCGTTATTGAAACCAATGTCAGAGGTAGCTGGTAGAATGGCTGCGCAAGCTGGCGCACATTGTTTAGAAAAAGCACAAGGCGGAGCAGGTATTTTGCTCGCTGGAGTTCCTGGCGTTGCCGCTGGCAAAGTACTTATTTTAGGCGGTGGTATCGTTGGCACTAATGCTGCACGCATGGCAATCGGTCTAGGTGCAAAAGTCACGATTATGGATGTGTCGTTAACAAGGCTGACGCAGATTGATAACGATTTTGGTCACGCGGTAACAACAGCTTATTCAAGCCATGAGAATATTTGTGACCTGCTCCCAGAGACGGACTTGCTAATTGGTGGGGTATTAATCCCAGGCAATCATGCCCCCAAGCTTATCACCAAAGAGATGCTTCAATTAATGCGCCCAGGTTCTGTGCTTGTCGATGTTGCTATAGACCAAGGCGGTTGTTTTGAAACTAGCCATGCTACTACCCATCAATCTCCTACTTTTGTAGTAGATGATATTGTCCACTATTGCGTAGCCAATATGCCAGGCGCTGTGCCGAGAACGTCTACATTGGCATTAACGAATGCAACATTGCCATTTATTTTGGCAATTGCAAATAAAGGGCATTTAATAGCCATGGCTGACGATATACATTTAAAAAATGGACTTAATATTTATCAAGGCAATGTTGCGCATGCAGCCGTTGCTAATGCATTAAACTTACCCTACCAACCTTTTAACGCATAAATCTATGAATCAAAAACGCCCTATTGTAGGCATACCTGCAGATACAAAACAGCTTGGAGACCATCCGTATAACCTTGTAGGCTCAAAGTATATTGATGCGATTTCTGATGTTGCTAACTGCACGCCATTATTAATACCTGCCATTGGAAGCCACTTAGATATTACAAGTATTCTTAGTGTGATTGATGGTCTATTTTTAACAGGTGCTGTCTCCAATGTGGAACCAAGTCGATATGGTAAATCGCCGATTAATAATGAGATGCTGTTAGACAAAAATCGAGATGCAACAACCTTCCCTCTTATTCGAGCGGCCCTAGAAGCTAACATACCTTTACTAGGGGTTTGCAGAGGTTTTCAAGAGCTCAATGTTGCCATGGGTGGCACACTCTTCCAAGCAGTACATGAACAAGACAATATGATGGATCATCGTGAAAAGCCAGGAAGCGTGGATGTTCAATATGGACCAGCACACACTGTTAAAATCACAAACAATGGCCGATTAGCGCAATTATTTGCGCAGACTGATGAAATCACTGTAAACTCAGTTCATGGTCAGGGCATAGACCAACTAGGCAATCATTTAATAGTTGAAGCAACTGCACCTGATGGTTTGATTGAAGCAATCTCTGTTTCAGATGCGTCAACATTTGCTTTAGCCGTACAATGGCACCCAGAATGGAAAGCCATCGAAAACCAACAATCCATTGCTTTATTTGAGGCTTTTGGCCTAGCCTGCAAAGGATACAAACAGCATAGGTGATATATGGACAGTAAAGAAATAGCAAAAAAAGAAAAAGCTGGTTTTGAAAAAATGAGCGCATGGCTCAATGAGCGTGGCATTACTGAAGTAGAGTGTTTATTACCTGATATGACAGGCATCCCTCGTGGCAAAATTTTACCGCGCACAAAATTCCACTTAGACAAAGGTATGCGCTTGCCAGAGTCGATTTTAGGTATGACTGTTACTGGAGAATATCCAGATGATGATGCATTCAATGGCATTATTCGAGAGTCTGACAGTGATATGGTGCTGCGACCTGACCCTGACACTGTGTGCATGGTGCCTTGGACAGTTGATCCAACAGCACAAGTGATTCACGATTGTTTTAACTTTCAGGATGAGCTAATTGAATATGCCCCGCGATCAGTATTGAGAAAAGTGCTGGATTTATATGATCAAAAAGGTTGGAAGCCTGTTATAGCGCCTGAGTTAGAGTTTTATATTCTGGCAAGAAATACTGACCCAGACATGCCATTGCAGGCACCAATTGGCCGCAGCGGCCGAGCAGAGTCTGGCCGACAAGCTTACAGTATTGATGCTGTCAATGAGTTCGATCCTTTGTTTGAAGACATTTATGAATATTGCGAAAAGCAAAATTTAGAAATAGATGCACTTATTCATGAAGTGGGCACTGGTCAAATGGAAATCAACTTCATGCACGGTGATCCTTTACAATTAGCAGACTCAGTTTTCTTATTTAAGCGCACTGTCAGAGAGGCTGCTTTTAGACATGATATGTATGCCACCTTTATGGCTAAACCAATGGCTGATCAACCTGGCTCAGCTATGCATATTCACCAAAGTGTCATTAATAAAAAAACAGGGGAGAATGTTTTTTCCAATCCCAATGGCTCAGATAGTGACTTGTTCAGACACGCAATTGGTGGTTTGCAGCAGTATCTCCCACCTGCCATGGTGCTGATGGCTCCTTTTGTAAACTCCTATCGTCGTCTGGTCAGAGACAATGCCGCACCGATTAACGTACAGTGGGGTCGCGACAACAGGACTGTTGGCATCCGTATCCCCGAAGCCAAAAAAACCGCGCGCCGGCTTGAAAACAGAGTGCCTGGTGTTGATGCCAACCCCTATATTGCTATCGCCACCTCACTTGCATGCACCTATCTAGGTATGGTTAACAAAATAGAGCCAGAGAAAGAGCTGATTGGGAGTGGATACTCTCATCAACAAGAGCTGCCTAGAAGCTTGCTTGAAGCGATGGATTTATTGCACACTGTACCAGATTTGCATGCACTATTAGGGGAAAAGTTTATCAACTTGTACCTTTCCGTGAAGAGGCAAGAATACACAGAATACATGAAGGTGATTAGCCCTTGGGAGCGCCGTCATCTGTTATTACACGTTTAAACAATGTTGGGTACAACGTTAACAGACCCCAAATAATGAGGACTTTATATAAGCGATGAGTAGTCATGAACATAACTGGCAAAAACTGTTCAATCAACTACATTTAGATGGACGCGCCTTTATTAACGGTAAACGCGTATCAGCGGCAAGTGGTCAGGTGTTTGATTGCATTTCCCCTATCGATGGAAAAAAAATTGCCGAGATTGCGAGATGTGGCGTTCATGATGTAGAACTGGCAGCTAATGCGGCAAGAGCGGCTTTTGAAGATGGTCGCTGGTCTAAGAAACCCCCAAAAGAGCGAAAAAACATTCTGCTTAACTTTAGCCAGCTCATCCGAGAAAATGCTGAAACACTAGCATTGATGGAAACCATAGACATGGGTAAGCCTGTTAACTATAGCCTCAATGTGGACGTCAACGCAGCAGCGAATACATTACAGTGGTATGGCGAATGTATCGATAAAGTATACGACGAAATTGCACCTACAGCAGATAATATATTGGGGCTTGTTACAAGGGAAGCTGTCGGCGTCGTGGCGGCAATTGTGCCATGGAATTATCCGATGATTATGGCTACTTGGAAAATCGCGCCTGCATTGGCGACTGGTAATAGTGTCATTTTAAAACCTTCAGAAAAATCACCGCTCACTGCATTAAAACTTGCCGATATCGCATTAGAAGCAGGTATTCCAGAAGGCGTTTTTAATGTGCTCCCTGGCTATGGTGAAGAGACTGGTACGCCATTGGCATTGCATATGGATATTGATTGTATTGCGTTTACAGGCTCTACTAATGTCGGTAAAAAAATCATGCAATACGCAGGGCAATCCAATCTGAAGCGCGCTTGGGCAGAACTAGGTGGAAAATCCCCATTTGTGGTGTTTGCCGACGCGGATGTTGAGGCTGCCGCAGAAACGGCTGTTAACGCAATCTTTTTTAACCAAGGTGAAAGCTGCAATGCGCCTTCACGGGTGATTATTGATCAATCAGTACATGATCAATTCATTAACAAAGCCTTAAGTTTAATACCCAATTACCAACCTGCCAATCCATTGCATCAAGATACGACCATGGGCGCGATTGTTGATCAAATCCAATTAAATAACGTTATGCAATACATTGAATCGGGCAAAGCGGAGGGTGCACAATGCGTGACGGGCGGCGAACAAACCATGCAAGCGAGTGGTGGCTATTATGTGAAACCAACTATTTTTTGCAATGTGAACAACGCCATGAAAATAGCACGTGAAGAGATTTTTGGCCCGGTCTTGTCAGTCATCACATTCAAAGATCCTGCAGACGCAATTAAGATTGCCAATGATACCCCTTATGGTTTAGCAGCTTCCGTTTGGTCTCGCGATATTAGTCGCGCTCATCTTGCTGCCAAGGCATTGCGTGCTGGCACTGTACATGTGAATTGTTATGATGAGGATGATATGACTGTGCCTTTCGGTGGCTACAAGCAATCTGGGAATGGGCGCGATAAATCTTTGCATGCCTTGGAAAAGTATACGGAACTTAAAACGACTTGGGTTAAACTAAACTAAATATCAATGCTTATCTCCATGCGAAAGCATGTACATCAATAGAGATATGGAGGCACCAGCGCATGAGCGAACTAACATTACAGGATCAAACCCTCTTTAAACAACAATGCTTGATTAATGGTCAATGGTTGAATGCTAATTCTAATGAGGTAATTGATGTCAACAATCCAGCCTCAAATCAAGTTATCGGTACGATTCCTAAAATGGGCCGAGATGAAACCAAAGCTGCCATTAATGCAGCTTTTGAAGCACAAAAGGCCTGGGCTAAGAAGACCGCCGCTGAACGCGCCAAGATTCTAAGAGCTTGGTACCAATTAATCTTAGAGAACCAAGAAGATTTAGCGCTAATTATGACAACGGAGCAAGGCAAGATTATTGCTGAAGCGCGCGGTGAAATTGGTTATGCTGCCTCATTTATTGAGTGGTTTGCTGAAGAAGGCAAGCGTGTTTATGGCGACATTATTCCATCGCCAAGAGCTGACGCCCGCATTGTTGTCACGAAACAACCAATCGGCGTTTGCGTTGCTATTACCCCTTGGAACTTCCCTGCCGCCATGATTACCCGTAAAGCCGGTGCAGCGCTTGCTGCAGGCTGTAGCATTGTTATTAAACCAGCCAGCCAAACACCATTTACCGCATTAGCGTTAGCAGAGCTTGCAATACGTGCAGGAATACCTGATGGCGTATTATCTGTGGTAACAGGTTCGGCTAGAGAAATTGGTGCAGAAATGACCAGTAACCCTATCGTGCGAAAATTGAGTTTTACTGGCTCAACTGAAATTGGCATTAAGCTTCTAGAGCAATGCGCACCGACGATCAAAAAAACATCTATGGAGCTGGGCGGCAATGCACCTTTTATAGTTTTTGATGATGCTGATATTGATGCCGCTGTAGCTGGCGCCATTGTCTGCAAATTTCGCAATGCAGGACAAACGTGCATCTGTGCGAACCGCATTCTAGTGCAAGATAGTATTTATGACGAATTCGCGCAAAAACTAGCAGATAAGGTTAATGCACTCAGATTAGGAAATGGCTTATCCCCGCATGCTGATTTAGGCCCACTCATTGACCAAAATGCAATTGATAAAGTTGAGAAATTAATCGCAGATGCTAAAGACAAAGGTGCAACAGTCAAAACAGGTGGTGCTAAGCCTGATTTGGGTGGTACATTTTTCTCACCCACCGTGTTGACGGACATAACTAAAGAGATGCTGATTGCCAGCGAAGAGATTTTTGGTCCTGTTGCTCCCCTTATTCGTTTTAAAACGGAAGAAGAAGCCGTCGCTATTGCTAATGATGTACCTTATGGCTTGGCCTCTTACTTCTACTCAAGAGATATTAAACGCGTATGGCGTGTAGGCGAAGCATTAGAGTATGGCATGGTGGGCATCAATACTGGCGCAATATCGAATGAAGTAGCACCATTTGGTGGCATCAAATCTTCTGGTTTAGGCCGTGAGGGGTCTAAATATGGCATTGATGACTATCTTGAGATTAAATATATGTGCATGGATATTGGCTAAATGAAAGACACAACTAAGGCAGTAACAAATCAATCATTGATGCAAAGGCGGAACGATGCGTTACCGCGCGGTATCAGTTATGCACATAGCATAATTGCTGAACGCGCATTAAACGCAGAAATTTGGGATGTAGAAGGTAAACGCTACATTGATTTTTGTGCTGGTATTGCCGTTGTTAATACTGGGCACTGCCATCCGAAAGTTGTGGCAGCAGTCGAAAAACAACTTAAACAATTTAACCATACCTGCTTTCAAGTGGTGGGTTATGAAAGTTATATTAGCCTAGCAGAAAGACTGAATAGACTCGCCCCTGGGACTACAGCCAAAAAAACTTTTTTTATGAACTCTGGTGCAGAGGCGATTGAAAATGCAGTAAAAGTAGCACGTGCCGCCACAGGCCGCTCAGGCATTATTGCTTTTGACGGCGCGTTTCATGGACGTACCATGTTCTCAGTGGCGATGACTGGCAAGATAGATCCCTATAAAAAAGGATTTGGGCCTTTTCCTGCTGAGATTTATCACGCACCCTTTCCTTATCCATTACATGGTATCAGCGAAGATGACGCCATTCATGGACTACAAAAAATATTTAAATACGATATTGAGGCGTTGCGCGTTGCCGCTATTTTTGTAGAACCTGTTCAAGGTGAAGGCGGTTATATCCCTGCACCGCCCTCCTTCTTAAAACGATTAAGGCATATCTGTGATGAGCACGGCATATTATTGGTCGTGGATGAGGTGCAAAGCGGTATCGGTCGTTGCGGTAAAGTATTTGCCATTGAGCATTCTGACATTGAACCCGATATCATGACCCTAGCCAAAGGCCTTGGTGGCGGCTTTACCTTATCAGCTATCACAGGCAAAGCACATGTCATGGATGCTGCAGAACCTGGTGGGCTTGGTAGTACTTATGCAGGCAATCCGATTGCAATTGCAGCTGCGCATGCAGTACTGGATGTGGTCGATGAAGAACATTTATGCGCGCGCAGTATACAAATAGGCGAGCTACTCTATAGTCGATTTAAAGCAATGCAACAGCAATTTAGCTTTATTGCAGAAGTGCGACATCTGGGAGCTATGACGGGGGTGGAATTTTGTCATGATGGGGACCCACACCGCCCTGCTGCAGATATTGCCAATGCATTAAAAACTGAAGCTGCAAATAAAGGGCTTCTGATTCTCAATTGTGGCGTATATGGCAACGTGTTAAGAATCATGGTGCCACTCACTGTGAGTGATGCTATCTTAAATGAGGGAATAGATATTATTGAATCTATCCTAGCTGATTTACACAAAAGATAAGCTTGGTGATATTTTTTAAGATATTGCAACAGCCTCTTTAGCACTAAGCCACTTATCCATCACTACACAGGCAGTAATATCGCCCGATACATTGATTGCTGTACGTGACATATCCAAAATTCGATCAACCCCAATGATAAGGGCAATTCCTGTTGCTGGGACGCCTATATTACCCAAAATGGTAGCTAGAATAACAATGCCTACACCAGGCGTGCTAGGCGACCCGATTGATGCCCCTATGGTTGTAGCAGCAAGCAACATCAATTGACCACTGGAAAGATCCACACCAAAGACCTGCGTCAGAAATAAAGCGGCAATTACTTGATACAATGCCGTACCATCCATATTCACGGTAGCACCAAGCGGAATAATAAAATCAGCTGTGGAAGCTTGTACATCAAGTTTTTCAACTGCCGTTTTAATAGATAAGGGCATAACCGCCGCAGAACTGGATGTTGAAAAGGCGAGTAATTGTACCTCTCTGATTTTAGTTAAAAAAACTTTGGGCTCTATACCACCAATGAAAAATGCCAGCATGGTGTAAACCAACAATAATAGCGAGAGACCAATTAGCACAGTACCAACATAAACTGACATACCAACAAGTGCATTAACACCAACCTGCATCGTAATTTGCGCCAGTAACCCTAACACAGCAAGAGGTACGATAACCATTGCCCAGCTCACAATCTTCATGGATAGCTCTTGTACTGCGCGAGCTATATCAACCAATGGCTTCGCTCTAGCAACATTTATGGACGCCAGTGCAATCCCAGTTAAAATAGCAAATACTACTATCTGGAGCATACTTTCATCTAATGCAGCACTGAGTGGATTAGTCGGAATTAATGCAACAATTCGCTCTCTGATTGATAGTGTGTCTACTACTGAAAGGGGTGCCTGTGTATCAATACTTCCCATCGTCAGCGCTAGCATTTTTGGGTCAATATACTGCCCTGGTGTAATCAGGAAGGCTAAAAAAACGCCAATAGCTACAGCTATCAACGTTGTAAATAAAAAGTAAGGTGTTATTCGCAGACCCATTTGTCGAAGCTTATCTAAATCATCAGCTCCAGCGATGCCCAGTACAATAGAAGAAACCACAAGAGGCAGCATAATCATTTGAATTAATGCCAAGAACAAATGGCCTGGTAAAACAAGCCAACCGGATATCAGGTCTGCAGTAGAAGGGGAAACTAACGCCGCACCATCGGGTGAAATGAGCAAACCAATATTTATACCAAAAACCATGCCTACAATAATTTGGAGCCAAAGTTTCGTGCGGATGAGAAATGTCAGCTTCCCAGCCAAGTCACCGAGTATGGAAAATTCACCTAATGGCGAATTACGCCTGGTAACGGAGGAGGAGACATTTTCTTTAGTCATACCGTATACTTTAACAAATAAATGCTGAAATTCAATAATCTACATCAACTCAAATATACCCTCAATTATCTGAAGTCATTGAATTTATAGTCCGTTTGATAGTCAACCAGTCATACAAATTTGATTTACTTTATGATGAGTCAATGTTAAGTTAATTCGATAATAATTATTTACCAAAATAAGCACGTTAGAGGGAGAGTCAGGTGAAAGCATTAGTAAAAAAATACCCTAAAGAAGGGTTATGGTTAGATGATATGCCAATGCCAGTAGTTGGCAACAACGATGTGCTAATCAAAATTAAAAAAACAGCTATCTGCGGCACAGATATTCATATTTATAATTGGGATGAGTGGGCACAAAAAACCATCCCAGTCCCCATGATTACTGGTCATGAATATGCAGGTGAAATTGTTGAACTGGGTTCTAATGTCACCGACCTCAAAGTAGGTGATATCGTATCTGGAGAAGGTCATATTACCTGTGGCAGATGTAGGAATTGTCTTGGCGGACGTATCCATTTATGCCCAAATACCATTGGTGTAGGCGTCAATCGAACAGGCGCATTTGCAGAGTACTTATCAGTACCTGCAAAAAATGTATTTAAACCGAGTCGCCCTGTTGACACCGACTTACTTGCTATCTTCGACCCTTACGGCAATGCTGTCCACACAGCACTCTCATTTAATATGGTGGGAGAAGATGTGCTGATTACAGGCGCAGGCCCAATTGGCATGATGGCTGCCATGGTATCGAATCATGCAGGGGCCAGAAATATCGTTATTACCGATCTAAATCAATATCGTCTGGATATGATTAAGAAAATATTGCCTAAAGTGATTACAGTCAACGTTTCCAAAGAGAAAATTGACAAAAAGATGATGGACTCATTGGGTATTTTTGAAGGATTTGATGTTGGTTTAGAAATGTCAGGCTCCCCACAAGCCTTTGGCGACATGCTGGATAAAATGATTAACGGTGGCCATATTGCCATGTTAGCCATTATGCCTGCCGGTTCTGGTATTGATTGGGATATGGTCGTATTTAAGGGCCTAACCATTAAGGGTATTTATGGACGCGAAATTTTTGAGACCTGGTATAAAGGCCTCATGATGGTACAAAGTGGATTGCCTTTAATGGACATGATTACGCATCGCATGCATTACACAGACTTTCAAAAAGGCTTTGATGTTATGCGCTCTGGTGAGTCTGGCAAAGTCATTTTAAACTGGGAAGATTAACAACAAAGGTTCAATATGAGTTTTAAATCAGCAAAAGAAAGTATTGCACAAGATTTAGCAGAAATTAAAGCAGCAGGGCTCTGGAAAACTGAGCGTTTTATTAGCTCTGACCAAAAAAATAATATCACGCTGGCAGACGGCAGCGTGGTATTGAATATGTGTGCGAACAATTATTTAGGTTTAGCAAATGACCCTGAAGTGATACAAGCAGCTAAAGAGAGTTTAGATCGATGGGGTTTTGGTCTAGCTTCGGTGCGTTTTATCTGTGGCACACAAACCTTGCATAAAACCTTAGAACAAAAAGTCAGTGAGTTTTTAGGTATGGAAGATACGATTCTGTATGCTGCCTGTTTTGATGCGAACGGCGGGCTATTTGAATCTATCCTTGGTGCAGAAGATGCCGTGATTTCTGATGAACTAAACCATGCCTCTATTATTGATGGAGTGCGCTTATGTAAGGCGCAGCGCTATCGCTATAAAAATAATGATATGGAAGATTTACGCGCCAAACTGGAGGAAGCAAAAGCGAACAATGCACGCCGCATTCTCATTACTACAGATGGCGTTTTCTCTATGGATGGTACGATTGCACAACTAGATAAAATTTGTGACTTGGCAGACGAGTTTGATGCCATGGTACATCATGATGATTGCCATGCGACTGGCTTTATGGGCAAAACAGGCCGTGGTGTGCACGAATACTGTGATGTAATGGACAGAGTTGATATTATTACCAGCACTTTTGGTAAGGCGTTGGGTGGCGCTTCGGGTGGCTTTACATCTGGTCGTCGTGAAATTATTGATATGTTACGTCAGCGTTCCCGCCCTTACTTATTCTCAAATACCGTAGCGCCAGCTATTTGTGCTGCCTCTTTATCAGTACTGGAAAGGCTAGAAAAATCAACCGAACTTCGGGATCGGCTCGAAGAAAACACGCACTACTTCAGAAAAGGAATGCAATTAGCTGGTTTTGATGTTGATGATGGCGACCATCCGATTGTGCCGGTAATGCTAGGCGATGCTAACTTAGCACAAGATATGAGTAAGCGCTTGTTAGAAAAAGGCATTTACGCTATAGGATTCTTCTACCCCGTTGTACCAAAAGGTAAAGCACGGATCAGAACGCAGATTTCAGCTAAACACACATTTGAAGATTTAGATAAAGCTATTCAAGCTTTTACTGAAACACGGGATGAAATGGCCAATCATTAACTAATAACTTTCCAAACAAGTCATAAAAAGCGCACTAGAAGGTGCGCTTTTTTCTTTACCAGTGTACTTATTAGAAATAGGTTTAGAAGTAAGTGCAACCCGCATCAATTGCTCAAATTAGCTTGATTTATATGCTTACATTCATGCCTTAAGGTGACAACTAGACTATTAAAATTAGAGAATTAACTATTCCAGCTAGTTTACTATGCATAAAGAAAAACTGATTCTAATTTTATCTGGACAAGACCCTCAAGGTGCTATTTATGGCATTTGCCGTCAGATTGAAACTTTGTTAAATCATGCGGAAAAGAAAACCAAATTTATCGATTTATCAGACCCGGGATTTCCAACAATACTGACTGACGCAATCGCTTCATATGAAATTGAATTTGCATTTTCTTACTTAGGTCTTGGTGCAGAACTGAATTGGCAAATTGAAGGTACCTCACAGCCAGTAAACTTATGGGAGTATCACAACATCCCATTTTTAAAACTTCAGGGAGACCTACCTTCCTACTTTATAAAAAAGCATGAACCAATTCCAAAAAACTCTGTGAATATTTATTGTTCATTAGAGTTTGCACAAGTTCAAGAATGGTATTTTGCAAGTAGTAAAACAAGTAATATCATCAACCCACCTATCATTTTTGATCAGCAGCCAATAGAAAATATTGATTTCAAAAAACGCGAGCAAGGAACGCTTGTTTTTCTGAAAAATGGCAATGATCCCAATCAGCTTTTGAATATGTGGCATACCCACTTACCATCTTCTATGACTGAGGATCTATGTAATATTGCAGAGAGCTTGCTACCATCACTTATGCGTTGTGAACCTGTCAATATTTTTGGGTATATCGTTCATTATGTTTCAGAAAAGATGGGTGATGGATCTGCATGTCGCGATATCGTTAGATTGTATTCGGCTCAATTAGATGACTACTTCCGTCGTATAAAAGCGACAATGATTGCAACATCGCTCAAAAAATTCCCCGTTAGAATTATTGGTCGTAACTGGGAGCATGTGAACGATGGCAATTCTGTCGCGCAGTTTTCAAATGACTTAAATTTTACCCAACATGGTAAAACCATTTTTGAAGAGTCACTTGGTTTAATTGATATGACTGCAAATGTTGACTTAAATGTACATGATCGTTTTTCCCGTGCCGCTGGGAATTATGCATACATCCTGACAAACCAAACAAGCTGGATGCAAGAAAACATTCCAGATTATGATCAATATACTTATGTGTTTGATAAAGATGCGTTTGAAAGCAAATTAGAATTCTTACTGAGCAACAAACCTTTAGTTGTAGCGCAAGGTAAGCGACTTGGTGAAATAGTCAATGCAAAAATAGACAACCAAGATTTTGTAAAACAATTACTGAATACGGCAGAAAAAATTAAATTCAACCATGCGGTACAAAAACCGCAATTACAAGATTATTTTGTTTGGTAAGTTTAAATCAATCAATCATGAAGAATAATCAACAAAACATTAACCAAACTGACTCTCTAGTCATTTATGGTTTTGGCTCTGCTGGACAGTGCATTATTGATAGCCTCCTTGATCTGGGTGTGACGATAGACTTAATCATTGATAAAAATAAATACGGGAGTCAATACAAGAATATTCCAATTGTTTCACTCACTGAGGTTGAAAAGCAAACAAACCATGACAGAAACTGTCTTATTGCACTGAATAATCACTATATTGACCTTCGTGAAATTCACCAATCGCTACAGGCATGCCAATTTAAACAGATATTCACACTTCAACAAATTCAACAAATCGCCAAAGATATCGAAATTGCTGATGGCTACTGGCTTGATTTAGCCTTTGACTACAACGCCTATTCAAATGAGATTGATACGTTTAAAGCACTTTTGGCAGATAACGAGAGTTTACGAATAGCCAATCAAATTATTCGCTATCGTACTCTAGGTAATATCGAAGACTATCCTACACCAAGTTTATCGGATGAATATACCCCTCAAGATATTCCTCGCTATAAAAACCCTTTAACAGTGATTGATTGCGGTGCTTATGATGGTGTTGCCATTGAAAAATTAATGCACGCTGGTTACACGATAAATCGTTTTGCTGCCTTTGAGCCAGATCAGCGAAATTTCGTAAAACTGACAAATAAATTATTTAATGTGAGTGAATCAATCTGTCTTCCCTTAGGTGTTTGGTCCAACAATACACAATTAAGATTTTCTAGTAATGGCAATATGGGAAGCAGTTTGAATCATCATGGCGATAGCATCATACAATGCGTAAGCATTGATGATGTGCTTCAAGACTTTGCACCCAACTTGATTAAGTTCGATGTCGAAGGAGCTGAAATTGAAGCTATTCATGGCCTAGAAAAAACAATCCATCGATACCAGCCAAATTTAGCGATTTCTGTTTATCACAAGCCCTCTCACCTTTTTGAAATTGCGTTACTGATTGATGCTTGGGGCTTAGACTATCAATTCTATTTAAGAGTCCATGAACACAATACCTTTGGCACCGTGTTGTATTGTTTACATGACAAACACGCCCAAAAAGAAACAACAAGCTAGTTTTGTAATTGACAGGCGATTTGGGTTAATGAAACTGGCCTTCCATGACTATCCTCAGAAATATGCGTTAATGCCAGCACTTTGAGTCCACATTGCGTTAATAAGGTGCGTAACGATTGCTCACTAAAAAAATTAATGTGTTCATGCCAATGTTTCTTGCGTATATGTAAGTCTGTTTTGCCATTTGCAGTTCTCATCACTTCTTCATAAGGCACTTCAATATAAAGGATAGTCTTAGGACCCATTGCTTTTTTCATATCCAGCACAACATCAGCTGGGTAAGGCACATGCTCCAGCACATTACTGCTTACAATAAGATCATACTCATTACTCATTGCAATCGTTTTATCTATACGCGTTGCACCAGCAATGACAGGTTTGCTACTGATATCGTAAATATGGAATTGCTTACAACGGTCTTTGAATGGGCTGTTTTTTCCAGTATCCCCACCCCAGTCAAGCATATTAATCGGTAACGTTAAAAAAGGATTTAGGAAACTTTCCACCTTTGCAAGATAATTTTCTCCTTCATTAAGCGCGGCGTTTCTTTCGCGGTAACCTGGCTCATAATGTTCTCGTAAATCGACATAATCTTGCTCTCTATAGCCCTGATATAAATTATGAAGTTCTTGATCAGAAAAGCGAATATCTAAGAACAAAAAGGCGCAAACTTCACAATATAAAGAGTTACATACGGTATATGCATGACCATTTGCTATGGTATTAAGCCCCCAACTATCATCAATCTCTACCGGCTGCCAACCTAATGCTCTGTGCGCAACAAAAGGCATCAGAATAGCTGGAGACTTCTTTAGCTTTACACTTCCACAACAAACGCATTGTTTTGCGATGTGTTCTTTTTGTAGATGTGTCAAACCATGCGGCTGATTGATTGATTTATTGTTAAGCATTTTCATTAATCCTCATGGCAAATCAGCAGTTCACGTAATGAATTTACATCAGGACATATCAACCAGCTTGGGCGAACCGTTGAAACTTTTTGATCTGCATAACCCCATGTCACCATCGCGAAATCGATTTGGTTATGATCTGCGGACATTCCATCTTCATGACGATCACCAATGTAAATTGTATCGTCTTTTGCAATGGCAAAATCTTTTATGATACGTTCAACCATTACTGACTTTGCAGACAATGGAGGCGAATAGGTATCTAAGGCAAATACGCCATCAAAAAACGGATTCCAATTTAAATGCTTCATTATTTTTTGGGTTGGTAAATCACGTTTATTGGTTGCGACATATAAATTCACATCTAGCTTATGCAAACCCTCAAGAAGCGCTTGCACACCAGCATAAACTGTCGATTTTTTATAACCTTCACTATCATAATGTGCCTTAAAGTTGATAGCTAATTGGTCAAGTAAGGATTGATCTTCGCTGCCCGCTAGTTTGGCAAGTGTTGGCATCAAAGGTGGGCCGATGACATCAGCGGTAACTGGTACGCTCGGTTTAAGCTTGAGCGAAGAGAATGCTTGTTCAAAACTCTCTAAAATACTGGGTGCTGAATCGATTAGCGTACCATCTAAATCAAATATAATATGTTTTTTCATGTGCTTAACTGGTGGTGTTGTGCGGTCGCTAGGATAGCATCATCTAACGCTGTCATCACTTGCAATCCAAGCGTTTGTTTTGCTTTCTCAATACTAGGCAAATAATAATTTTGCTCGGCATTTGTTGGCTTACCCAATATCTTCACTTCCTTATTAGGCGCAAGCAAATCCCTAACTTTATGTGCTAATTGATTAATCGTATAACCTAGGTCAGAACCTACATTATAGGCAAAACCAGTGTTGTGATGTATTAACATGCTCATTAACCAGATGGCCAAATCTTCTTGCGACAGATAAGAACGTACTGCTGTACCATCTCCTTTGACGGTCACATTATCTCGATATAACGCATCATAGATGAAATTTCCTATTGCAAAATGAACATTTAAAGGCAAATCTCTTCCAATAAATGCAAAGCATCTTGCGACGACATAATTGAGTCCGTGATGCGCATGATAGAGTGCACACAAATGCTCTGCCTCACGCTTGGCGATGCCATATGCATTATCTGCATTTAATGGGTCTGGCATACCATGGTAATCTTCAGCAACATGACCTATTTTTTCTGTCAGTCTGCCATATACCGCACCAGAACTAGTGAGCAGAAATCTTTGTACTTTATTTTTTACTGCAAAATCCAATAAATTTCTGGTGCCAGACACAATTTGATCATAACGCTCTAAGGATGTTAACGATGGGCCAATGGTTGAATCAGCTGCAGCGTGTATAAGATGTGTATAAGACTCCTTTGGTAAAGACTCTGGTTTTAGCACATCGCCCTGGTGAAATTTGAGCCATTCTAAACCCATGAATTCTGGGTATTTTTCTAAAAATTGATCTGGATCTCGAGATAAAACAGTGACGTCATTCACATTACGCCATATAGGATGATTAGCTAATTTAGACCTGAGCAATGCCCTACCAAAAAAACCAGTGCCGCCTGTGATGAGTAATTGCATAACATTAAATACTTTAATCTTGTTTACCGTACTGCAGTTGATAAAGGAAGCAGGGGAATTAGCATCTCTTGCTTAAGAACTTCTAGCGGCAATAAAGGACTCATATCTTCTAATGGCATCGAAACCATACTGCCATCTTCTTGTGGCATGGCTGATGCCTTTGGCATTAGTGCCTCATTTTCTTGTAACTGCACATCGATAATACATGGCCTAGGCATTTCCATTGACTTTTGCAATGCTTCAGTCAGATTTTCTGCATCACTAATCCTTAAAAAGGGCAAATCATACGTATGTGCCACTTTTTCTAAATCGGGTAACACTAAACCAGCTTCTGGGCCAGTACCAACGTATCGCCCACCAAAATAATTACGCTGTGTGCTGCGGATAGAGCTATAACCGCCATTATTCATAATCACCATACAAATTGGCAAATCGAATGCGCGTACTGTGGCAAGCTCCTGTATATTTAACTGCAAACTACCATCGCTCTCCACTGCCACCATCGGTTGGCAATCATTTGCAAAACAAGCACCCACTGCTGCAGGCAGTCCATAGCCCATTGAACCTAAGCCAGATGTCAAAAAGATACGTTGATCTGGCTTGTTACGGAAAACAGTATAAAAAATTTCTAATGCCAATCCAGAGCTACCTGTCGAGACTAGCGTAGCTTCGGGTATCACATCAGAAATTGCATCAGCAAAATGATAATGACTAATGGCATCCTCAGTATCAAAAGGGTTACCATCGTTAACAGGGTAACGTTGTTTCCAAGCCAAACACTGTTTTTGCCAATCAGTTTGTTTTTTTAATTCTATGTCTGATATTAAGGTGGCTAGCACTTGTAAAAAGTCACTTGCATCAGCTTG
>JBNLAC010000038.1:0-21814 GCA_050301935.1 Methylophilaceae bacterium
TATGGGTGACCCAAACGCATCCATTCCAACGCCACAGCCTGTGCATTATCGTAATATGTTTGGTGCCTATGGCAGCGCATTAAAAACGTCAGTAACTTTTGTGTCACAAGCAGCACTCAATAATCCAGCAGTGATGGCACTAGGTTTGCAAAAGCCTTTGTTAGCAGTTAAGGGTACACGTAATGTCAAGAAAAAAGACATGATTCACAATAGCTGGATGCCCAATATTGAGGTGGATCCTGAAACGTACGAAGTATTGGCAGATGGGATGAGCCTAGTCTGTGAACCAGCGTCAGTTTTACCGATGGCACAACGGTACTTCTTATTTTAGTTACAAGCATATGATTAATATTACACAGCGCATCAATCCACAACAGCAGGTTGACGACTATATTGAGCTGCCTTTTGATCGCAGGCAGAAAAGTCGCTTGCGCGTTAAAACAAAATCTGGATTAGATGCTGCACTGTTTCTGGAACGTGGACATATATTGCGTGGCGGGGATTGTTTACAGTCAGAAAATGGCTTAGTTATTCAGGTAATTGCAGCACAAGAGCCTGTATATAATGTCACAGCGAAAACACCACAGTCGCTGATGCGTGCTGCTTATCACCTAGGTAATCGTCATGTGCCGCTACAAGTGGGGGAAGGATTTCTTAGACTAGAACAAGATTATGTGCTCAAAGAAATGCTATTGGGTTTAGGTATGCAGGTAGCAGATATTGATGCACCTTTTGAGCCAGAAGCGGGTGCCTATGGTGGCGGACACAGACATGGGCATGAAGATGACGATAAAATCGTTAATTTACGGCCATCCAAAAGGCCGCATCATGGCTAATTCAGCAGCATTAACACGTTTGTTTCAGCTCGTTAGCCCGATGCTTCCCGTTGGTGCTTATAGTTATTCTCAAGGATTAGAATGGGCGATTGAATGTGGTGACGTCAATGATGAGGAAACTGCAAAAACTTGGATTGGTGATGTCTTGCAGATTTATCAGGCAAATTTTGAGTTGCCAGTACTCTATCGTTTGTATACCGCATGGCAAAGTGATGATCAAGATGCAATTCAAGCATGGGATACGTTTTATCAAGCTGGACGTGATACTGCAGAAGCATTAGCCGAGACGCGCCAAATGGGATATTCGCTATGCCGTTTGTTGAACGATTTAAATACACTGCCAGCTGATGTCATGTCTAAAATCAATCAACTTGAGCAGCCTGCTTTCATCACCATTTATGCTGGCGTGGCTCAGTGTTGGCAGATATCGGCAAATGATGCCTTAAATGGTTATGTTTGGAGCTGGCTAGAAAATCAAGTAAGCGCAACAATGAAAGCTGTGCCTTTAGGACAGGTTGCAGGACAAAAGATTTTGTACGCATTAGGTGAGCAATTGTCTACCATTGTAGAGCAAGCCGTGTACATAAAAGATGATGAAATCAGTAACTTTAACCCATTACTTAGCATCGCTGGCTGTCAGCATGAAACGCAATATAGCCGGCTTTTTAGATCTTAATAGAATAGGTGAGAATTAAATGACAACAGCTATTTTGGAACAACCAGCGACCGCATCATATCTCCATAAAGAGCCATTGCGGGTAGGTATTGGAGGTCCTGTGGGCTCAGGTAAAACAGCATTAACCTTGGCACTATGTAAACGGCTCAGAGATGTGTACAACATTGCTGTTGTCACGAATGATATTTATACGAAAGAAGATGCACAGTTCCTAACCAGAAATGAAGCGCTGACACCTGATCGAATTATTGGCGTTGAAACTGGAGGCTGCCCGCATACTGCCATTCGTGAAGACGCTTCAATGAATTTAGAGGCTGTTGCACAATTAAGTAAGCGATTCGAACCACTTGATATTGTATTTATTGAAAGTGGTGGTGATAACTTGGCGGCAACATTCAGCCCAGAGCTATCTGATTTAACTATTTACGTCATTGATGTGTCCGCTGGTGAAAAAATTCCACGTAAAGGTGGTCCAGGCATCACAAAATCAGATTTGCTGATTATCAATAAAATTGATTTGGCGCCATTGGTTGGCGCATCGCTAGAGGTCATGGACACGGATGCAAAGCGTATGCGTGGTGAACGCCCCTTTATGTTTACAAACCTAAAAACCAACCATGGCCTGGAAGAAATCGTGAAATTTATCGAAAAACAGGGCTTAATGCTTTAAAGGAAAGATGATGATTAAAAAATACCTATACAGTCTGCCACCATTGGCTTTTTCTACAATCGCATTCGCGCATCCAGGCCATGCATTAACGAGCTTGCAAGCAGGATTTATGCATCCTTTTTTAGGTTGGGATCATTTACTGATGATGATTGCTGTTGGCTTATGGGCTTCCAAACAAGGAGGCCGTAATCGCTGGCAGTTACCCTCATTATTTGTTGTATCTATGGCATTAGGTGCGAGTCTTGGTTTTATGGGTATTGGCATTGTAGGTATCGAGATCATGATTGCACTAGGACTCGTCATAATGGGTGTATTGCTTCTGACTCACCAATCTATGCGAATGGGAGTGGCAATCGCATTTGTTGCCGTGATTGCAATGGCACACGGTTTTGCACATGGTGATGAGTTAATCGGACAACCCTACATTGCTGCGCTTGTAGGCATGCTAATGGCTACCATTGCATTACATATCTTAGGCTATTTGGCAGGTTCTTTTCGAGGCCCATTGGCGCGTCGCTTATATGAGGCATTTGCGGCGGTAATGCTAATAACAGGTGGCCTATTCTTTGTGAACTAGTACAATACCGAATAGCTGATAGTGCATTGATTGCACAGTCGATAGCCTAATCATTGAAAAAATGATTAGGCTATTTTATTGGCGATTGTTTATTAGATACATGAGCGTCTGAATCCAGAAGCAGCAATATATACGTAAAATTGCGTACATATTTAATCGCTGTTAACAAATAAAATAGTATGGGGGAGCTGCAAGCCAGCACGGTATAGATGTTGCTTGCGATTAGCCATTCTACATTGATTGATGTAATGGAAAATTGAATTGATAACCGAAAATACAATAATGGCAACGGCAGAGAGTGCAAATGCAACACAGCGTATTGTAAAAATCCGACGTGATTACAATACATGGGTTGCGAATGAGTCAATAGAAGATTACGCACTTCGTTATACACCAAAGTCCTTCAGGAAGTGGTCTATTTTTCGGGTGTCGAATACAGCACTGAGCGCAATCTCATTTTTAGTGCTAGAAGCAATAGGCGGCACAATCGCTGTCAACTACGGTATGCTCAATGCACTATGGGCTATCCTCGCAGTAGGCGTCATTATATTTTTCACTGCTTTACCTATTAGTTTTTATGCAGCGAAGTATGGTTTGGATATGGATTTGCTGACACGGGGTTCAAGTTTTGGCTATATTGGTTCCACTATCTCGTCATTTATTTACGCGTCCTTTACTTTTATTCTATTCGCGCTAGAAGCTGCAATTATGGCGTATGCGCTAGAGCTCTATTTTCATTTACCACTTTATATTGGTTACTTGGTTAGTGCATTAGTCGTTATCCCATTTGTCATACACGGTGTTACGTTGATAAATCGTATTCAGATGTTTTCACAACCAGTGTGGATTCTCTTAATGTGTTTACCATTCATTGCAGTGTTCTATCAAGATCCAGATGTGCTATCAAGAATGATGCATTTCTCAGGCATTACAGGAGTGCATCAAGAATTTAACTTGCTCTTATTTGGTGCAGCCACCGCTGTCGGCGTTGCCTTGATTCCTCAAATTGGTGAACAAGTAGACTTTTTACGGTTCATGCCTGAGAAAACCAAGCAGAATCGTTGGCGTTGGAATGTTGGCGTGCTGTTAGCTGGTCCAGGTTGGATAATACCTGGCATGTTAAAAATGGCAGCAGGGGTCTTGCTGGCTTATTTAGTCATACAGAGCGACATGTCATTTTTAGAAGCGGTTAATCCTACGCATATGTATTTGGTCGGTTATGGCTATGTCTTTAGCTCTAAAGAGTTAGCTTTATTTGCAACGATGCTATTTGTTGTTATTTCTCAAATGAAAATCAACATGACAAATGCATATGCGGGATCATTAGCTTGGTCAAACTTTTTTGCACGTTTAACACATAGTCATCCAGGGCGTGTTGTTTGGGTTGTGTTTAACACAGTGATTGCCATCATTTTGATGGAGCTTGATGTTTTTCATGTGTTAGAAGAGGTGCTCGGGTTTTATTCTAATATTGCCATTGCTTGGATAACCGCTGTGGTAGCAGATTTGGTCATTAATAAGCCTTTGGGCCTAAGCCCTAAAGGGGTTGAGTTTAGACGTGCTTATTTGTATGACATTAATCCAGTTGGCGTGGGAACAATGTTAATTGCATCTGTTTTGTCGATATCCGCTTTCACTGGTTTATTTGGTTCAGAAGCAAAAGCATTTTCAGCTTTTATCGCACTTGGCAGCGCCTTGGTCGTGTCACCTATCATTGCGTGGGCAACCAAGGGTCGTTATTACATTGCACGTAAACCTTATACCTATCCAGCGCATCAGCGCGTACAAAAATGTGTGCTTTGTGAAAAAGAATATGAAACAGAAGATATGGCACATTGCCCCGCCTATCAAGGTGCTATTTGTTCTCTATGCTGTTGTTTAGATGCGCGTTGTAATGATGCATGTAAACCAAAAGCGCGACTATCTAACCAATGGTTGGAAGCCAGCCGATTTGTCCTGCCAAAATGGATATGGCCATACCTTAAAGGTGGTGTTGCACATTATTTCTTATTAATGTTTATCGCGCTTATCTTCTTTGGTGCGATGCTAGGCTTAATCTATTTTCATGAAGTGACGACAATTTCAAATGTGTCTAGCACTTTGCTGCCTTACATGCAGTCTAGTTATTTAAAAGTTTTCGCTGCGCTCGTGTTTGCAAGTGGCATTATTGCTTGGTGGCTGGTGCTGACGACTGAAAGCAGACGTGTTGCGCAAGAGGAGTCTAACCGACAAACTGGTTTATTGATGCGCGAGATTGAGTTACATAAGCAAACGGATGCTGAGTTGCAGCTTGCACGACAGCATGCCGAACATGCTAATCAAGCTAAAAGCCGTTACATTACAGGCATTAGTCACGAGCTCAGAACACCGCTCAACAGTATTTTGGGGTATGCACAATTACTGGATAACGATAGCAATATTCCTGAAAACAGAAAACAGGCGATACGTGTTATCAGGCGCAGCGGAGAACATCTATTATCGTTAATTGAAGGTACATTGGATATTGCCAGAATTGAAAGCGGCAAATTGACCTTTGAGAATAAGCTCATTCAATTTCCGGAGTTCATTGAGCAAATAGTCAGTATGTTTGAATTGCAGGCAAGAAATAAGGGGCTTGATTTTAGGTTTTTGATTAGCGGCAAACTACCTGCATATGTGAAAGCAGATCAAAAACGTTTAACACAAATTCTGATCAATATTCTGGGTAACTCGCTTAAGTTTACCAATGCAGGTGGGATAACCTTCAAGATAAGGTATGCAAATGAGCTCGCCCACCTTGAAATTACAGATACTGGACCTGGTATTCCAGAGTCTGAATACAACAAAATCTTTGAGCCATTCGCGCGTGGAAGTGCTGCAAATCGAGTCAACGTAGGTGGTACTGGTTTGGGTTTAACCATTAGTAAGCTGCTAACCGAGTTGATGGGAGGGGAGTTAACATTTACCAGTAAGGTAGGCGTGGGAACCACATTCAATATCAATTTATTTTTGCCTCAGGTAGAGCGTGATGCTGGTGAATTTACTGTGAAGCATACCTCTCGCATCGGCTATAGAGGTCAAAAACGTAAAGTATTAATCGTGGACAATGAAGAGATAGACCGAGAGTTGATAGTTAATATATTAGAACCTCTCGGCTTTGAAATGGCACAAGCGGCAACAGGTCAGGAGTGCTTGGATATCTATCAAGTATTTAAACCAGATATTATTTTAATGGACTTGGCAATGCCAGTGATGGATGGCTGGGAAGCTTCTTATATTATCCGAAAAATCCATCAATCTAATACAATTATTGGCATTGTGTCGGCGAATGCGTTTGACCAAAATCTGGAAAATTCAGCAGGCATTGATTCCAGTGACTTCATAGTCAAACCAGTGAGTGTAGAAGAACTACTAGATTGGATTGGCCATAAGCTGGAATTAGAGTGGGTGACCAGTGAGTCGCTAGTCGAAAGTTATGTGCAAACAATTAATGAACATAACTTTAACGATATATCCACATTAGAAATGACCTCACCTCCACAAGATATTCTTAAAGATTTGCTGGCATCCGCTAACATTGGGCATGCGAAGAAAATAAACCAACAATTAGATATGATTGATAATGATAGCAAAGATTACAAAGTCTTTATCGAACGGATGCGGTTATTATCAGCAGAATTCAATTTCAAAGAAATGAAGACATTTTTACAAGAGATGACAAAGTGATGAACCTTGCGCAACATGAAAAGCAATCTTTACTCGTACTCATCGTTGATGATGTGCCTGATAATCTTGCTGTATTACATGATGCACTAGATGAGTCTGGCTACACAGTACTTGTCGCTAACAATGGTGAAACAGCATTAGAAATTGCCGCAGAAGCAGAGCCAGATATTATCTTGCTTGATGCAATAATGCCAGAGATGGATGGTTTTGAAGTATGTAAAGCACTTAAAGCAAGTAATAAGACGAGTCATATTCCCGTTATATTTATGACCGGCTTAACCGAGACAGAGCATGTTGTAGCAGCATTTCAAGCAGGTGGTGCAGACTATGTGACTAAGCCGATTCGCGTGAATGAGGTTCTGGTTAGAATGAGTTCGCATATGCAAACTTCCAGAGAGATGCGACAAGCAAGAAGTGCATTAGATGCTTTTGGTCAAGCTGCAATTGCCATTACACCGCAGGATGGAAAAATTATTTGGCAAACACCGCTCGCACGTGACTGGATGAAAGCATATTTCCTTGATGGTATTGGGTTAACTGAAGCGCGGGAGATTTTGACGCCACATGAGGTGCTGAGCTGGATAACGAAAGCTTATCAAGAAGACGCTACTGGCCAGACACTTGAGCCTTTGATCATTATTCAAAGTGCGAAGCGCTTAACCTTGAGTCCTGCTGATTTAAGTAGTGATGAACAGTGGATGATTGTATTGCGTGAAGAGTCTGACGCTGCTCAAATTGAAGCGTTGATGCATATATTTAAACTCACAAAGCGAGAGTCAGAAGTCCTGTATTGGACTATTAAAGGTAAAACCAGTCGTGATATTGGTGATATTTTGGGATCTAGTCCCCGCACGGTGAATAAACATCTAGAACATGTTTTTGTGAAGCTTGGTGTAGAAACGAGAACAGCGGCTGCTTCTCTAGCAGCCTCAAAACTGCGTAATATCATTTAGCAACAATCTTACGCATTGCTTGATAGACTGCGTATATATTAAAACCATAAAAATGACCTGTCTTGGTTGTCGCTAGAACTTTTTTCCACTAAAGTGACGTGCAAATATCAAATGTAATCAAATATTACAATCAGCGATAAAAAATAGAATTGAATGCACCTATGAGCCTTGAAAATCACACCCCGATGATGCGACAGTATTTGTCGATGAAAGCACAGCATCCCGATATGTTGCTTTTTTTTCGGATGGGTGACTTTTATGAATTGTTTTTTGAAGATGCAGAGAAAGCTGCTCGCCTTTTAGGTATCACACTTACCCAGCGTGGCAAAAGTAATGGTGCACCAATTAAAATGGCCGGTGTGCCATATCATGCAGCAGAACAATATTTAGCCAAGCTGGCAAAGCTAGGTGAAGCAGTAGCCATCTGTGAGCAGGTTGGTGATGTGCCAGCCAAAGGGCCAGTAGAGCGTGCGGTTACGCGTATTTTAACCCCTGGCACGTTAACAGATGCCGCCTTGCTAGATGAAACACGAGATAACCTGTTGTTAAGTGTCTGTTTTGACGATGGGTTCGTAGGCCTAGCTAGATTGAATTTGTCATCGGGCGAGTTTGTGCTAAGTGAGATAGCTAAAGGTCATTTGGCCCAAGAGCTTGAACGCATTAATCCGGCAGAAATTGTATGTGCTGACAATGTGCAGCATGAAGCAATCACGCAGCATAAAGCCCCCAAAAAACATATTGCTGCATGGCAGTTTGATTTAGAAACAGCAACTCATGTTCTAACGCAGCAGTTGAACACAATAGATTTAAAAGGATTTGGGTGTGCTGAATTAACAGTAGCAGTTTCCGCTGCAGGTGCATTACTGGAATATGTTAAACATACACAACGCACTGCACTACCGCACATAGTTGCATTATCGGTTGAGCAGACGAGTCAGTACATTCAATTAGATGCTGCCACACGTCGCAACTTAGAAATTGACACTACGATTCGAGGGGAAGCTTCTCCCACACTTTATTCACTACTCAATACGACTAAAACGGCCATGGGGGCACGCTTGCTACGTCATTGGTTACACCATCCATTACGTGATAGAACATTGGTCGCAAAACGGCATGAAGCGGTAGGTGAGTTAATTACGCTAAGTAAGCAGCCCATACTGCATAATCTTTTAAGACAAGTTGCTGACATTGAAAGAATTACTGCAAGGGTGGCGCTGAAGACGGCGAGACCAAGAGACTTGTCTGCTTTAAGAGATAGTCTAAATGAGTTGCCAGCCATTCAGGATACGCTACAAGAATGTACATGTGGCATGTTAGAAATGTTAATGGTGAATCTGCAAGTGACACCAGAAGCCTCAGCTTTATTAAAACAATCAATTAAATCAGAGCCATCAATGCTACTACGCGAGGGCGGTGTGATTGCTGATGGATATGATGATGAACTGGATGAGTTGCGAGCGCTACAAACAAACCATGGTGATTTCTTGCTGCAGTATGAAGTCGCTGAAAAAGAGCGCACAGGAATTAGCAATTTAAAAGTTGAGTACAATAGTGTGCATGGTTTCTATATTGAAATCACACGTGCACAAGCAGATAACGCCCCTACTGAATACCGCCGACGGCAAACACTAAAGAATGTAGAGCGGTTTATTACCCCAGAACTGAAAGCATTCGAAGATAAGGTATTAAGTGCCAATGAGCGGGCGCTGGCGAGAGAAAAAGCGTTGTACGAACAAGTATTGGAGCAACTGGCATCACACATTTCAGCGCTGCAAACGAATGCTGGAGCGGTGGCTAGTTTGGATGTGCTTTGTTGCTTTGCTGAGAGGGCTGAAAGCCTTGGTTATGTACAACCAGTATTTGTACAAGAGAGTGTTTTGGAAATTGAAGCTGGCCGTCATCCGGTCGTAGAAGAGATTGCACAGCCATTTGTAGCAAATGATGTCACGCTAAATCCGTATCGGCAATTACTGCTAATTACAGGACCCAATATGGGCGGTAAATCAACTTTTATGCGCCAGACCGCTTTAATTGTGTTGTTAGCATATTGTGGCTGCTATGTGCCTGCAAATGTTGCTAAAATCGGTGAAATTGACCGTATTTTTACTAGAATTGGCGCTTCTGATGATTTGGCGGGCGGGCGCTCAACCTTCATGGTGGAAATGACAGAAACGGCAAATATCTTACACAATGCGACAGAAAAAAGCTTGGTACTATTAGATGAGATTGGCAGGGGTACCAGCACATTTGACGGCTTAAGTTTGGCTTGGGCTGTTGCAAAGCAGCTCTTAGAAAAGAATAAGTCACTCACTTTATTTGCCACTCACTACTTCGAATTAACCCGTATCGTAGATGAGTTTAAACAGGCAGCAAATGTGCACTTGGATGCCGCAGAACATGGCAAAGGGATTGTATTTTTGCATAAGGTGGAGGAGGGTGCTGCAAACCAAAGCTATGGCATTCAAGTTGCGCAACTCGCTGGGATTCCAAAATCTGTGGTGGCTTCGGCAAAAAGAAAACTTATCCAGTTAGAAAACAATCAGGCTGCACAAAGTGAGCACCAACCAGATATGTTTGCTGTTGAAGTGGGGTCAGAAGTCACAGTCAATCATCCACTTGTAGAAGCGTTAGAATCGGTGCTACCAGATGACCTGACACCAAAGCAGGCATTGGAGTTATTGTACAAATTAAAAGATATGACTTAGTAGCAGCTATAGCTAACGGATGCTATAGCATGCCGCTAGCATTACGAAGTTTTGAAATAATCTAATTCAAATATGAGATAGGATGGCGTTAGTGATGATGCCCGCCAGCGCCATGCACGTGCTTGTGATCAACTTCTTCTGTTTTGGCTTTACGCACGTCTGTAATCGTCGCTTTGAATAGTAAACGTTCACCAGCCCATGGGTGATTACCATCTACCACTACCTTGCCATCTGCAATATTGGTAATGGTATATAAAATCACTTCGCCACTCTCATCTTCCCCTTCAAACTGCATACCTTCTTTTAAGTTATCAGCAGGAAATGCGCTTTCAGGTTCAATCTGCACTAACTCTTCATCATAATCACCAAAAGCATCATCTGGCTCTAAGGTAACTTCCACAACATCACCAACACTTTTGCCGTGCATCATTTCTTCAACTTTTGGAAAGATGTTGTCATAGCCGCCGTGTAAGTAGGCTACAGGCTCTTTGCTTTCTTCCAGTAGGTCGCCTTTGCTGTTTCTTAATTCATAAGTCATCGTAACAACAGTATTCATGGCAATTTGCATATTGGTTCCTAGCATTTATGTAAATATAAAATTAGAATTCTATCGGTTTTGGGTGGTTTGTGCAGGGTTATTGATAAATTAAATTGAACTCCACATTACTTTATCTTAATTACTTGACCTTCAACAGCTGATGTTTTTTGTTTGATAAGATGCCGCCAAACCCAAGGGGGGGTTGGTTTGTCGTCTTGCCATAAACCTAATTTATTTTTTCTGGCACCTGCTTCCAAAATAGCCAAGTCAGCTTTGTTCGAATAATGGTGATAAAACCACGCATGGCCGTTTTCAAGCATGTAGCTGCTTGCATCTTGTTGATTGCAATATAAGTTTCCTAGATGGCGGTGGTATAGATCTGTACCTGTGATGATGATTTGTAAGGCTGCGTTCTGGCATAGTTTCATGAGTGCACGGCGGGATTTTTTGCCATAACTTTGGTTACGTTCCGGTGCATCAATGTGATTGAGGCGTAATTTATATGACTTGTCATTATCTTGAATAATAACGGTGTCGCCATCGTAAAAATAGGTAATGTGTTGCGCCGCGTGTGCTCTATAGCTAAATACAATAAGTAGGCAAAGTGCTACCAGCATAAAATAAATAAAACGCATTTAATGCCCATGTTGGTTGTCTAGTAAGCTATAGTTCTTTTCTGGGTAGAGCACTGTCGGTATAGCTTTCTTCAATAAATCTGGATAATCTTTGCTGTAATGTAGGCCGCGACTTTCATGCCGCTCCATTGCGCTTTGCACGATAAGTTCTGCTACCTGAAGTAAGTTACGTAACTCAATTAAATTGTTAGTTACCTTAAAGTTACTGTAGAACTCATGAACTTCATCGCGTAGCATGTGGATCCGATGCATGGCACGACTAAGCCTTTTATCTGTGCGAACAATGCCGACATAGTTCCACATAAATCGGCGCAATTCATTCCAGGTATGCGTAATTAACACCTCTTCGTCTGCATCGGTTACTCGACTCTCATCCCAGTACGGTAGCGTTGGGAGCATTTGCTTTTTCGCGGCTAATATTTCTTGTGCAGCGATGCGGCCAAAAACTAAACATTCGAGCAGAGAGTTGCTTGCAAGCCGGTTGGCACCATGAAGCCCTGTGCATGTTGTTTCACCAATGGCATATAAGTTGGTAATATCTGTTTGGCCTTTAGCATCAACCATAATGCCACCGCATGTGTAATGTGCGGCAGGTACAACGGGAATAGGCGAAGTGGTTATGTCAATCCCAAGCTCCATACAGCGTTGATAAATCGTCGGGAAATGTTCTTTAATAAATGTGGCAGGCTTATGGCTAATATCAAGTAGAACATACTCAAGACCACGTTTTTTCATTTCAAAGTCAATCGCACGCGCAACGATATCCCTGGGTGCTAACTCTGCACGTTCGTCATGTGCGGGCATAAAACGCTTACCATTAGGTAGCTTGAGTATGCCACCTTCTCCGCGCACTGCTTCTGTAATCAGAAATGACTTAGCATGGGGATGGAACAAACAAGTTGGGTGAAACTGAATAAACTCCATATTGGATACTCGGCAACCTGCACGCCATGCCATTGCAATACCATCACCAGTGCTAACGTCTGGGTTAGTAGTGTATAAGTAGACCTTGCCAGCACCGCCAGTTGCTAAAACGGTTTGTTGCGCAGCTATGGTCATGACTTTCCCAGATGAATTATCTAAGATGTATGCCCCCAGACAGCGATTGTTTATCTCCTGATTTAATTTCTTAGATGTGATTAAGTCAACAGCAATATGATTCTCTAATATGGAAATATGCGGATGCTCACGCACTTTTTGCGTCAGCGTCTTTTGCACAGCATGTCCTGTAGCATCAGCAACATGAATGATGCGACGACGGCTGTGACCACCTTCACGCGTTAGGTGATAACCTGTTTCGGTATTTTCTTCGCGTGTAAATTCTACGCCTAAATCAATCAGCCAATTGACCGCTTGACGTCCATTTTCTGTAACCAAGCGTGTAATTTCAGCATCACAGAGACCTGCACCCGCCTGAAGCGTGTCTTGAATATGTTCATCAATAGAGTCATCGCTGTTGAGCACCGTCGCAATGCCTCCTTGCGCCCAGTTGCTGGCGCTATCATGAATCGTTCGTTTGCTAACGATGCAGACCTTTTTTGTATCGGCTATTTGCAATGCTAAGGTCAATCCTGCTAGACCGCTGCCGATAATCAAAACATCAAATTCTTGAGGCATAAAAAATAAAAATGAATGAACTTATATCAGTTTAACTGTGTCTTTAAACTTAGGCTAGCAAAGAACAATTGCTTACGATATGGAAATTATTGGGAGAGAGCATGCTACAGACAAAAAATATTGAAAAATTAACGCGGACAAGTTTCGCAGAGCCTGCACTATCGTCATACAGCGAAGCATCGTATACTAACGGTGTTAAGCATAAAAAAATAGGCGAGCAAGGGAGTGCAATGGCAAATATGGCAAATGACCTGCCAGCAAATTCAAATCGTGAGCTTGATCAGTTATTAGTCGAGCGTGCGCAAGCAGGTGACAAAAAGGCATTTGGTTTGCTGGTGGATAAATATCACCGCAAGCTAGCACGTTTGCTTAGCCGCATGATCCGCGATCAAACTGAAGTTGAAGATGTGGTGCAAGAGTCCTTTATTAAGGCTTACCGCGCTTTGCATAACTTCAGAGGTGACAGTGCCTTCTATACATGGCTTTATCGTATAGGCATTAATACTGCCAAGAATTATTTGGTTTCTTTAGGGCGTAAGCCACAGGTTTTGAACGATGTAGAAATAGAAGATGCGGAAAACTTCGAAGGTGGCACCGACATGCGTGTAATGGAGACGCCAGAAACAGCAATGGCGACCAAACAAATTGCACAAACTGTCAATGACACTGTTGCTAATTTGCCTGGGGATTTACGTACTGCAATTACGCTGCGTGAACTCGAAGGCTTAAGTTATGAAGAAATCGCTGATATTATGCAGTGCCCAATTGGCACAGTTCGATCTCGCATATTTAGAGCGCGTGAGACTATTGCTGAAAAATTAAGACCACTGTTAGATACGCCAGATCACAAACGTTGGTAGGTTGAAATCTTCAGTGAATTTATTTTTATTTAATTTTAGTTATACAAATTAATAGTTTGTTTTGAGGTTTTGTATGAAAAATCAATTGTCTGCATTAATAGATGGTGAATTTGAGATAGAAGATTCAGAGCATCTGATGACTGCATTGAAAGCTAATGGTGAGTTGAAAGATACATGGAAGGCTTATCATTTAATTGGTGATGTGATGCGCCAAAGCGCAGATATGCCATACCATTTTTCGGACAGAGTGATGCGGGCTTTGGAAACTGAGCCAACAGTTTTAGCTGTTAACAAACAAATAGAGCGTTCTGCAGTCGTTAAGAAGAAAAAGGCTACACCTGTTTTATGGTCTGTAGCAGCTTCTGCTGCGGCTGTGATGTTTGTGGGCCTTATGGTATTCAAATTGCAACTTGCTGATTCTGAGGATTTGGCTCCTGTTGAAATCGCACAAAGCATGCCACTGGAATATCTACAAGCACATCAATCATTAGCACCTAGTGGTTCCGCATATTACATTCAATCAGCAAGCTTCAAGGATCCAAATTAAGCATGTTGCGCCTGATTGCTGGCCTCGCCATTTCATTATTAAGTGCTCAAGCTGTTGCGGTTGCGGGTGAAGTAGCTGACGATACTGCACTAGATGCATGGCAAGTATTAGAAAAATCTGCTTATGCTGCACGAGAGTTAAATTATGAGGGTCAGTTTACCTATGTAAATGGTGAACAAAAGCGGGTAGTAGATATCAAGCATATGAACTATGGTGGACGCGAGGTAGCGCGTAACATCGTCTTAGGGGCAAACCACAGGGAAGTCTACAGTCAGGGTGAGAATGTTGTTATTTTTCAACCTACTAGCAGTAATGTGGTGATTAAAAAAACACGTGGAAAAAACCTTTTTCCAGCTATGCTCCCAACTGATTTGAATACTATTAAAGCGCACTATGTTGCAAGTTTAAAAGGTACTGAATTTGTAGCGGAAAGAGAAGCGCATGTCGTCGAGTTGAACCCAAAAGATGAGTACCGTTATAGCTATAAAGTATGGTCGGATGTGAAATTTGGCTTGATGCTAAAAATGGCACTACTTAATACCGATAACAAAACATTAGAACAGATCTATTTCAACAATGTCAGTATGCTCAACTCACAAAATAACCTGAATTGGTTTGAGCCTAAAATCGACATGAATAAAAGTTATATCACAGAGGCAACAGAAGCGATTACGCATGTTGCTAATGACACAACAGTTACGACCGATTTGCCTGCTGGCTACAAGGAAGTTGACCATATACAGAGAGCGGTAAAAGGAAAAGATGCTGTTGTAGACCAATTAATTTTCTCTGATGGCATCGCTTCTGTATCTCTATTTATTGAGCCACTCAGTAAGGGGCAAAGGCCTAAAAAAGGTCATATGTATATGGGGTCAACCAATATGTGTGCCAATGTTGTTGATGGACGTCAAATTATTGTTGTAGGTGAAGTACCTGAAAAAACAGTGAAGAGCATAGCTAGAGCTGTTAGTTTCAAAAGCAGCAACTCAAATGAATGAATAGATTAATTAGATGATTGAGCAGCACGCCGTTATTTTAAGTACAGAAGGTGATAGTCATGGACATCCGCCCATGGCTACTATTGAGGTGGTACGCAAGACGGCTTGTGGATTATGCGGCAAAACACGTGGCTGCGGTAATGCAATATGGGGGAAAATATTTGCCCATAAAAGTACGAGTTTCAAAGCGCAAAACAATATTGAAGCGCGCGTGGGACAGCATGTGATTGTCGGCATTGATGAAAATGCATTAATGAAAAGTGCATTGCTTTTGTATATAGTGCCGCTTGCAGCTATGTTGACTGGTGCCATATTAATGTCACAGATATTCCAGTCTGACATTGCTCAAATGTTTGGTGCAATTATAGGTCTAATCATAGGCTTTATCTGGGTTAAAGGCCACACTACGGGCCATTTATATTATGAAAAGCATCAACCAACTATCTTGCGCCTAGATAATGAGGGGCAAGAAGTTGATACCGTTAAATTTCAATAAGTTAGAGGTTGTTAAATGTTGAGTAAGTTTTTATCAGCGATTATTTTCGTGTTATCCATTAGTTTTTTACCAGTTTCACAAGCATACGTAACAGGTTTGCCAGATTTTACAGTGCTTGCTGAAAAACAAGGCCCTGCTGTCGTTAATATTAGTATCACACAAGTCATGAAACGCGGTGCATCGCCTTTTCAAGGAATGCCATATGATGAAAATTTGCAAGAGTTCTTCAAACGGTTTGGTATTCCAGGTTTTCCAGGTGTGCCAAATCAGCAAGGTCCGCAGGAGTATAAATCTCAATCATTGGGTTCTGGATTCATTATCAGCAGTGACGGCTATATTTTAACTAATGCGCACGTTGTTGATGCGGCAGATGAAGTACTAGTTAAGTTATCCGACAAACGCGAGTTCAAGGCAAAAATTATCGGTGCTGATAAACGTACGGATGTTGCATTGATTAAAATCGATGCTACTAACCTGCCTAAAGTCACGATTGGTGACCCGGAGAAGCTTAAAGTTGGCGAATGGGTCGCAGCGATTGGTTCTCCATTTGGTCTTGAGAATACAATGACCGCAGGTATTGTTAGTGCTAAAGGTCGCGCATTGCCACAAGAAAATTATGTGCCGTTCATTCAGACAGATGTGGCCATTAATCCTGGTAACTCTGGTGGTCCATTGTTTAATTTATCAGGCGAAGTGGTTGGTATTAACTCACAAATATACAGCCGTAGTGGGGGCTCTATGGGCCTTTCATTCAGTATTCCAATTGATGTTGCAATCAATATATCTAACCAGTTAAAAGAAACTGGTAAGGTAACGCGCGGTTGGTTAGGCGTTGCTATACAGGAGTTAACGAAAGAGCTAGCAGATTCCTTTGGTATGAAGAATACTAACGGCGCATTAATTGCTGGTGTTGAAAAAGGTAGTCCTGCAGATAAAGGTGGATTGGAAGTCGGTGATGTTATTGTTAAGTTTGACGGCGCACCGATTGAAACATCTGGCGATTTGCCACGTGTAGTTGGCATGACAAAACCAAACAAGCTTATTGATGTTGTCGTACTGCGAAAAGGGCGGATGAAAACATTGAATTTCCGAATTGGTGAGATGCCAACTGATGATATTCAGGTTGCGCAAAATAGCAAAGCGCCTGAAACTGAAGAGGTCAATAGAATTGGTTTGACGCTTAAAGAGCTAACGCCCCAACAGCAAAAAAAATTAAATGGCAAAAACGGTTTGCTTGTCATTAACAGTACTGGAATAGCTGCTGAAGCGGGTATTAGGAGAGGTGATGTCATATTGGGTTTGAACAACAGCGAATCACAGAGTGTCGAAAAGTTTAATAAACAAATTGATGCGGTAAGCAAAGGTAAAACAGTCGCTGTATTGGTGCAGCGTGGAGAAAGTACACTTTATGTACCAATAAAAATTGATAAATAATCATATTTTTATCAATGAAGCCTACGTTTCAACGTAGGCTTTTTTATTGTATTAAATAGTTATTGTTTAGACTCGAGTGACAATGCTCGATTTAGTTAAATGTTTATTATTGCTAAGAGGTTTTTTAATAAAGTTATAAGGCTTGCTGTAACCTAAATCGATGCATCCCTAGGTTTGCTTGCTGCTGTTAATGAAGGAGATAATTAATTAGAAACCAATCAAGCATTTGTAGTAAAATCACGCCAATTGTAAAACAGGCGCTTTAAGCGCTTTATTTGTTTGTAAAGCTTGAAACATATGAAAAATATCCGTAACTTTTCTATCATTGCTCACATTGACCATGGTAAGTCAACTCTGGCTGACCGCATCATCCACTTATGTGGTGGTTTGCAAGACCGTGAGATGGAGGCGCAAGTGCTTGATAGTATGGATATTGAGCGCGAGCGAGGTATTACGATCAAGGCACAAACTGCTACGCTAGAGTATAAAGCTGATGATGGACAAATTTATTATTTAAATTTAATTGACACCCCAGGGCATGTGGACTTTAGCTATGAAGTAAGTCGATCACTGTCAGCTTGTGAGGGTGCATTGCTAGTTGTTGATGCCAGCCAAGGAGTGGAGGCGCAAAGTGTCGCTAACTGCTATACCGCTATTGATTTGGGCGTTGAAGTCACAGCGGTACTAAATAAAATTGATTTGCCATCAGCCGATCCTGAGCGCGTCATGAAAGAAATTGAGGATGTGATCGGGATTGACGCAAGTGATGCCGTGCATTGTTCCGCAAAAACTGGCTTAGGTGTTCACGAGGTGCTGGAAGCTGTCGTAGCAAAAGTGCCTCCGCCAAAAGGAGATCTAAATGCGCCGCTGAAAGCATTGGTTATTGATGCCTGGTTCGATAATTATGTCGGCGTTGTTATGCTGGTTCGTATTGTCGATGGTGAATTGAAGCCGAAATCTAAAATTAGAATGATGGCGACAGGTTCACAGCATTTGTGTGAGCAATTAGGTGTATTTACACCTAAAGCTGTGCAACGTGCATCCCTCTCTGCAGGTGAGGTCGGCTTTGTTATTGCTGGAATCAAAGAGCTATCAGCGGCTAAAGTGGGTGATACGATTACCTTGGTAGACAACCCAGCAAAACAGCCTTTGGGCGGGTTTAAAGAGGTTAAACCACAGGTTTTTGCTGGCCTATATCCAGTTGAGTCTAATCAATTCGAAGCCTTGCGCACTGCGCTTGAAAAATTACGCCTGAACGACGCTAGCTTATTGTTCGAACCAGAAAATTCAACTGCACTCGGCTTTGGATTTAGATGTGGCTTTTTAGGCCTGTTGCACATGGAAATTGTACAAGAGCGACTTGAGCGCGAGTACGACATGGATCTTATCACGACGGCACCAACAGTTGTTTATGAACTGCTCCTAAAAAATGGAGACGTATTACAAATAGAAAACCCTTCTCGTTTGCCAGAGCCTTCAATGATTGAGGAGATAAGAGAGCCGATCATTACGGTCAATTTATTGATGCCGCAAGATTATGTCGGCCCCGTTATGACTTTGTGCAACAATAAACGTGGTATCCAACGTAACATGCAATATATGGGACGTCAGGTCATGCTGAGTTACGAAATGCCTTTAAATGAAGTAGTACTAGACTTTTTTGATCGCTTAAAGTCTGTTTCTCGTGGCTATGCGTCGATGGACTATGAATTTTTGGAGTTTCGTGCTGCAGACTTGGTAAAACTTGATATTATGGTTAACGGCGAGCGCGTAGATTCACTGAGCATGATTACGCACCGAGCGAATAGTATATACAGAGGCAGAGAAGTGGCTGCCAAAATGCGCGAGTTAATACCAAGGCAAATGTTTGATATTGCAATTCAAGCGGCAATTGGTGCGAATATTATTGCGCGAGAAACGGTTAAAGCAATGCGCAAGAATGTATTAGCAAAATGTTATGGTGGCGATGTAACACGTAAACGTAAACTTTTAGAAAAGCAAAAAGAAGGCAAGAAACGAATGAAGCAAGTAGGTAATGTGGAAATTCCTCAAGAAGCTTTTTTAGCCATATTAAGAGTAGAGGATAAATAATAATGGAGTGGTTATTTTTTGGCTTGATTTTATTGGGTCTGGCAGGGGTCTATTTCAGCATCATTAGTTTCCCTTTATTCATGTTATTAATTCTGTTGCTTACAGGTTTAATCTGGCTTGTAGATTATCTGTTTTTCCAGAAAAAACGTGCCAAAGGAGCAGATGAGCCAATAACAGTTGAATATGCGAAAAGTTTTTTCCCTGTTATTCTATTGGTGTTTGTGATCCGCTCATTTATAGCAGAGCCCTTTAAAATTCCATCAGGATCAATGATGCCAACTTTACTTGCCGGTGATTACATATTGGTGAATAAATTTACTTACGGCTTGAGACTACCAGTAATCAATACTGTTTTTCTAGATATTAGTCAGCCAAAACGTGGTGATGTCGCTGTATTTCATTTTCCACCTAACCCGAAAATTGATTACATAAAGAGAATTGTAGGTTTGCCTGGTGATAAAATTCAATATCAAAACAAACGTCTAGTGATTAATGGCAAACCAGTAGAGGTTTCATTTTTAGAGGATTCTGATTACACGGATCAAGATCAGAGTATTATCAAAGCACAAAGGTTGCGTGAACAGTTAGGTGAGGTCGTGCATGATATCCTTATCTATGACATTCCAAATAGTCGATATCAAGCAGACTCTATCGGTGAACAGTTTTTAAATGGAGAAACGGTAGTCGTACCCGAAGGGCATTATCTTGCAATGGGCGATAACCGTGATAACAGTTCTGATAGCCGTGTTTGGGGATTTGTCCCAGATCAGAATTTAGTTGGGAAGGCTTTCTTTATCTGGTTTAATTTTGATGAGTTTGGCAGAATTGGTAATTCGATTCATTAAGTTCGGGAGATTGATATGTTAAAAAAACAAGCAGGTATGACTTTTTTAGGGTTTGTTATCGTTGCTGTTATCGCGATTTCGCTCATATTAGCAGGCGTTAAAATTGTACCTGCGTACATCGAGTTTTCTGGCGTTAAAAAAATTATCAATAACATCGGCAGCAAGCCTGAGTTTGATAGCATGAGCAAGCAAGAAATCATGGAAGCATTTGACAAAAATGCGAGTACAGGCTATGTGACAGTAGTAAATAGCAAGGATTTAATTTTCAGCAAAGATCCAAGCGGCAAAAATGTAGTATCTATTGAGTATGAAGTTGTCACTCCATTAGCATTTAATCTGAGTGCTTTGATGGATTTTAAAGCATCGACGGAAAAATAGACTTTCATGCAACTAGACAGTCTGCAAAAACGGCTAGGATATTGGTTTAAAGAACAAGATTTATTAAAGCAAGCACTGACACATCGAAGTTATGGTAGTCATAACAATGAACGTTTGGAGTTTTTGGGTGACGGCGTACTCAACTTTATTGTGGCGGATCAGTTATTCCAACGTTTTCCTAGGTTGTCAGAAGGTGATTTAAGTCGTTTGCGTGCGCAATTGGTGAAAGAAGCAACTTTATTTGAAATTGCAAAAGGCTTTAACTTAGGAGACTTGCTAAATCTAGGCGAAGGTGAACTAAAAAGCGCAGGATGGCGTAGACCTTCAATTTTGTCTGATGCGTTAGAAGCCATTATTGGCGCTACTTATTTAGATGGTGGCTTTCCTTCAGCGCAAAAGATGGTGTTAAAGCTATATGCAGACAAGCTTGATAATATTGATCCCAAAGTCATTGATAAAGATGCAAAATCCAAACTGCAAGAATATCTACAAAGCAAGAAAATTGATTTGCCACATTACAGTGTAAGCTCAATTGAAGGTGAAGCACACGCACAAACATTCAGTGTAATGTGTGTAATAGAAAAGCTGAATATTTCAACTAAAGGTGAGGGCACAAGCCGACGTATTGCAGAGCAACAGGCAGCAAAAATAGCGCTCAATCAAATATTAAAAAGTAAATAATCAATATGACAGATCATTTCAGATGTGGAACAGTAGCGATTGTCGGCAGACCAAATGTTGGCAAGTCAACCCTGTTAAACCATATTTTAGGTGTAAAGCTGGCGATTACATCGCGTAAAGCGCAAACCACTAGACATCGACTGCTTGGTATACATACCACTAAAGATACACAGTTTATTTTTGTGGATACACCTGGGTTCCAACAAAAGCATTTAAACGCACTGAATAAATCGATGAATAAAACAGTGACACAGGTGCTGAACGAAGTTGATGTGGTGCTGTTCGTCGTGGAGCCGATGAAACTAGGTGAGGCTGACGAAAAGGTGTTGCGCTTGCTGCCAAAAGATAGACCCGTGGTTCTTGTTGTCAATAAAGCAGATTTGATGGGTGACAAAAACAATCTGTTACCACTGATTCAGGATTTCGACTTATTGCATCCATTTGTCAGCATTGTGCCGGTTAGTGCAAAAAAGAATTTGTATATAGAAGATTTGCTTATGGCAGTTAGAGAGTACCTGCCAGAACAAGACGCACTTTATGAAGAAGATGAGTTGACCGATAAAAACGAA